>DASXVS010000046.1 GCA_036504095.1 Armatimonadota bacterium
GAGAGCTGAGAGCTGAGAGCTGAGGGCTGGGGGCTGAGGGCTGGGGGCTGGGGGCTGGGGGCTGAGGGCTGGGGGCTGAGGGCTGGGGGCTGAGGGCTGGGGGCTGAGGGCTGGGGGCTGAGGGCTGGGGGCTGAGGGCTGGGGGCTGAGGGCTGGGGGCTGAGGGCTGGGGGCTGGGGGCAGGAGTGAACCGGCGGGACGCCGGTCGTACCGTTGAGAAGAGTCTACCACGGAGTAAACGGAGGGTACGGAGCGGAAACGATGGATTTGGAATGATGAGAGTCATGCCTGGAGGCGGTCATTCTTCGGCCTCCGGGCTTCAGCAACCAAAAAAGTTCAGACAAATGGGCGTTTTCGCGGGCTAGTAAGTAGGAGGCATTTCGTATGGAAGGACGGACTAAGCCCGGACGGTTCTTTGATACGGGGGGGAAGGGTGGGATTCCGACGTCGCGGGATGGCGCGGCACTGTGGTGGGTTAGCCCATATCTGACCAGTGTGCCGAGGCTGCTGTTGACCACTCACCTGGCAGTGCACGGGCCCACGCCGATGGCGGACCTGGCGCGGATGCTGCCGACGGAACTGGCGAATCTGCACCCACTGGTGAAAGCGTTGGCGGGCAACCGGGTGCTGGAAACGTGGAAAGAGAAGGCGCATATTCCGGGTCGGTACGCATGCGGGCAGGTCAAGACGGTCCGGATGGCGGCGATCACGGACATCGGACGGCGGTACCTGTGGCGTTACGGCTGGGTGACGCGGCGGGTGTATTTCTCGGATTTCCTGGACTATCCGCTGCGCGACGACGTACCGAGCGATCCGATGGAAGCGATCCGTGAGTGCGTTCGGACCGAATTCCTGCGCCCGTCGTCGCTGGCGCTGGCTTTCCAACTGGCGCTGTTTGGCGCGACGCCTTTGCAGGGGCTGTACCACTACGCGGGCAATCGGGCTCTGACGTTCTTCCTGCTGCACAAATGGAGGGAGGCCGGACTGACGGGACGGCGTGGGTGGGAGCTGCTTTCGCAGACCTTCAACGATGAGGGATGGTGGGAACTGACGGCGGCGGGGCGATATGCGCTGAAGCGGCACGTGGACGCGATGCGGCGGGTGTGCGAGGCGAGCGGATACGTGATTGAGAGCGAGAGCGAGTTACACTACCCGTTTGTGGGGGCTGGGGATGGCGGAGAGGGCGACGCGGAATGTGAGTGTCTATCGGTTGGCGCGTAGTCGCGGGTTCCACAGGTTGTTGGTGTTGGTCGGGGACCAGCAGTTTTCGACGGTGATCGGTTTGCCGTTGACCGTTGTGCCGAGGCCGACGGTTTTGCCGATCTTCATGAACTGGGCGTGGCCGTCGGCGAACGCGTAGATTCCGCCTCCACCGTAGAGGTCGCGAGCGATGCCGCAGTCCGCGTTCTTTCCGTACGGTTCCGCATAGGGGTTGTTGTCCCGATCCCTCAGGATCTCGATGAACGCACGCGGGCTGATGTCGATCCAGCCATCGTGAGCGTTGCGCCACGGCTCGCTCTGCGGGCCGAGGGCATAGGTGAACGGCTTGGGGTCAGGCGCCTGACCGTACACTCCCGGCATAGGGGTGTTGGTTGACAATTCTGCGAAGAGGATCGTGTTCTCGGGGCTATTCAGCGCGCTGACGGCGAGGGGTTTCGGCGGATTTCCGGCATTTACAAAAGCAAAATCGGCGTTGCCGTCGAATTGGCCTTTGGGCGGCGTGATGAGCAGGGCGTTGAGACCGTAGGTGAGGATTCGGCGTCTGACGGGGTCGGCACTGGATTTAATGCCGGTTTCGCCGTTGTTGAAGGCATCCTTGGCCTTGACCTGGGTGTTGATCTGCTCGTCCCAGCAGTTGTGGGCGTATCGGCCATCGGGGTTGCGGACCCAGCCGGGAAGCGCACCATAGTCCTCTGAATATACACGTGTGGCTATGGCGAGTTGCTTGATGTTATTGAGAGATTTTGTCTTGGCCACCCGTTCCGGGCGGTTGCACGGACCGATCAGCACAAACCCGAACAGCCACAATGCACTCAAAGCAATCAGGCCAGCCGTGACGTTTGAAACGGGCTTCTGGAACACTGACAGCGCCCCATCGAGACAGGCAGGGCAACGCATCCCAGTCTCGATTTCCGAACCGCAACGTTCGCATCGCATGGGTTGTCTCCTCGTCGGTCGGGATTGCTGCCTGCTTCGCAGAGAATGTCTACAGAGAGTTGACGAGCCGGAGCGGCGATCCGTTCGGTCCGGGGGTAGTTGGAAGATGGAAGTTGGAGGGCGGACGTTGGAACCCGGTGTCGGGCACGGCCCCTACGGGCCGCCCGTAGGGGCGGAGGCCGGCCCCACCCGCATCCGGCGGGACGCCGGACCTACCGTGCATCCGGCGGGATGGCCGGAATGGCAAGGTTTGCCGGCGGGGACGCCGACACTACCGTGCGTACCGGCCCGCCGATGGCCGGCGCGGAGGCCGGCCCCACCCGCATCCGGCGGGACGCCGGACGTACCGTGCATCCGGCGGAATGGCCGGAATGGCAAGGTTTGTCGGCGGGGACGCCGACACTACTGGGCGTACCGGACGCACGTGATTTGGGTTATCTCCCTCCGAGGCCGCTGAGGACGATGCCCTTCACGAAGTATTTCTGCGCCACGAAGAAGAGGAGCAGAAGGGGCGAAACGATGACGATGCTGGCGGCCATCAGGCGCCCGTACTCGGTGCTGTAAAGGCCGTTGAACTGGGCCAGGCCCACGCTGAGCGTGTACATATTCGGCGTGCGGAGGTAGACCAGCGGGCCGAACAGGTTGTTCCAGCTGCCCATGAACGTGAAGATGCCCACCGTGATGAGCGCGGGCTTCGAGAGCGGGAGGAAAATACGCCAGAAGATATCGAAACGGTGGCATCCGTCGATGCGGGCCGCGTCTTCCAGTTCGCCTGGCAGCGACATGAAGAACTGGCGCAGGAGGAAGATCATGTAGGCGCTGCCGCAGTAGGCGGGCACGGTGAGCGGGAGGAACGTATTGACCCAGCCGATATCCTTGAACTTCGCATACAGCGGGAGGAGCGTGGCGAAGGGAGGCAGCATCATCGTGCTGAGCATGATCGCGAACCACACGTTCTTGCCGGGGAACGGTAGGCGCGCGAAGCCGTAGGCGACCATGGCCGATGCGCAGAGTATGCCGACGACGTTCGCGAAGACGATGACGCACGTGTTCCGCAGTTCCAGCATGAAGTTCATCTGCGCCAGGGCGAGGCCGTAGTTGGCGGGGTAGAACGGCTTCGGGAGCTCGAACACCGCCATTTTGTCCGCCTGCGCCGGGTTCTTGAAGCTGATGCTCAACATGAAGAGGAACGGGGCGGCGAACATGATCGCGCCGAGCGTCAGGGCGATGAACGCCGTGATGCGCGTGTTGCGCTCCCGCTTTCGCTTCCGCTCCCGCCAACCGCCAACCGATGGTGCTGTTACCGTTGCCATGAATATCTCCGGGGGAGTAGTCAGTAGACAGTAGCCGGTGGACGGCTGTCGGCAAATGTAGTGCCGTCCCCGGTTTGATGCCCGCTGCCTACTGACTACTGTCTACTGTCTACTGTCTACTGTCTACTGTCTACTAATCGTAATGGACCCATTTCTTGCCTACATAGAAATTGATTGCCGTGAGCGCGAGAATTATGAAGAACAGCACCCATGCCATCGCCGCGGCCGGACCGATCTTCAGGAACTTGAACGCTGTGTTGTATGCCAGGAGGACGTACATCAATAACGAGCGGGAGGGACCTCCGAGGCCGGAGCTTAGAATGTACGCCTGGTCAAACGCCTGGAACGCGCCGATGGTGTTCATGATCAGATTGAAGAAGATGGTGGGGGTGAGCATCGGGATGGTGACGTTGATGAATTTGCCCCACGCGCCGCTGCCATCCAGTTCGGCGGCCTCGTACAAGTGGTCCGGGATTCCCTGGAGGCCGGCGAGGTAGATGATCATCCCACTGCCGAGGCCCCAGACACTGAGGAGGACCATCGTCTGCAGCGCCCAGTCCGGGCTGGAGAGCCAGCCGGGCTGCGCATCCAGCAACGGGAACCACTGGAAGTGAAAACCGCCGTGCAGGGTGAAACCGGGTATCCAGTGCGCCATCAGGGCACCGTACACGCCGGTCTTCGTGAGCGCCCAGTCCACCGGCCCCGTGTCCGGGCGGAACAGGAGCTTCCATAGGATCATCATCGCCACGCCACTGGTAACCGCCGGCAGGTAGTACACCGTGCGGAAGATGGTGATGCCGGGGACCTTCTGGTTGAGCAGCATCGCCACCAGCAGGCTGCCCAGCATGGTGACCGGAACGGCCATCAGGGCGTACAGGGCGGTGCGCCAGAGGCTCCAGGTGAAATCCGGATTTACGAAGAGATCGCGGTAGTTCTGCAGTCCGACGTTCCTGGGGGCGGCCAACATATCCCAGTCGAGGAGGCTGTAGTGGGCCGACGCGATGAGCGGGCCGATGGTGAACAGGAAGAACCCGACGACCCAGGGGAGGATGAAGAAGAATCCGCCCCAGCGTTTCCAGAACCTGGCGTTCATCGGGTTGTCTCCCCGGTGGTGTTATTCGTTGTTGGCAAAGTCGTTGTACCTTATTGATATGTGCCGGTCGTACCGTGTTGCAGGCCCCGGCGTTCAGAACGGGCGAGGCGCCCCCGCTCCGTCGTGTGCCCAGTGTCGGGCACGGAGGCCCGACCTACCAAGTTGGAAGATGGAAATTGGAGGATGGACGTTGGACCCGGTGTTGGGCACGGAGGCCCGACCTACCGGGTTGGGCCTTTTGGTTCTTTGGCCAGCAGTTTATTTGTGGCGGCCTGATAATTTCGCAGGGCGGCCGCGATATCCATATGCTCGGTGCGGAGCATGTCGTCGGTGGACGGTGTCGCGATGCCGTTGATGTACTCCGAAGCGCCGACGATGGGCGGGATGGTGATGCGAGAGTCGTACAGGCTGTCCACAAGCACCCTCGAGTTGGCCGGCGGCGGCTTCAGGAAGTACTTCGGGCTGAGGGCGAGGGCCTTCACAGCCGTTACGCAGTTCTTCTCGCAACCCAGGATCGCCTGGCCGCCCTCCGGGCTGCAGTAGAATTTGGCCCAGCGGTACGCGGCCGCCTTGTGCTGCGCGTCGGAATGCCGTGAGATACACACACCACCGACCGCGAGGCGCTCGACGTTGAACTTCATGCCCGGCATGAGAGTGGCATCGTACTTGAAATCGGTGATCTTGTTGAAGTCCACCGTCATGTACGTGCGTCCCGGCAGCATCGCGATCTGTCCGAGCTTGAACATCTGCATTGACGACGTTTCCTGCACCTGGGCAGGCGTTGGCGCGATGTGGTCCTTGAACCGGAGCGCCCGGAGCGTTTCAACCGCCTCCAGGGCTTGCGGCGAGGCGATGAGGCACCTGGTGTAATCGCTGTTGAACACGTGGCCGCCATTGCCCTCGATGGTGGTGGCGGTGTCCGGCAGGAACATTCCGAACTGGGTGATGCGTCCCCTATCGTCCTTCACCGTGAGTTTGCGGGCGGCCTCGATCATCTGGGCCCATGTCCACTTGTCCGTGGGAAACGGCACGCCGGCCTTCTCAAAAAGGTCCTTGTTATAGAACAATATGTCCGTGGAAAAATGGATCGGGTAGGCGTAGAGCTCCTGCTTCGCGCGCGGTATTTTCAGGTACGGCGGCGCGTAGCGCAGCGCGTTCACAACCTCCGGGAAATAGATGTTGAGGTTCGACGCCTTATCGCGGGCGATGAGTTCATTGAGCGGTTCGATGGCGCCCTTGATGGCGAGGCGCGGGATGTCATCGGTGACGGCGTAGAATGCGTCAGGTTCGGTTCCAGAGGCGGTCTCGACGTAGATTTTGTCGCGGGCCATGCTGTTGAATTCGACCTGAACTTCAATATCGGGATTGGCCTTCTCGAAGTCACGCTTGATGGCGTTCACCATGTCCATCTGCCCCTGGCCGGTCTCATAGGTGAGGAACCGGATGACCGTCTTACCGGACGGCGGCAGCGGGCGGCTGAAATAGACCGCACATCCCAGGGATGACAAGATGAGGAGAAGGACCCCGAACTTACTTAGGGTTTCACGTTCCATAGAGGCTCCTGAACTGATGATAGTACCGTGGCGGGCGGCCGGGTCAACGGCGGGTGCCGGGTTCCGGGTTCCGTGGCAGCATCCAGCATCCGGCATCCAGCATTCAGGCCGGAGGGGGCGGGCGGAGGACGGGCAATGCAAAATGAAAAATGGAGAATGAAAAATGCAGGGTGCCCGACGCAAAGCGTTCAACCCAGCCCTTCTCTCGGAGTGTGAGGGGGTGAGGGGTCCAGACCCGCCATCCATCGTTCATCATCCAAAAACCGGCCCCGCCTCTATTGAGACGGGGCCGGACGGTATACTGTTTGGGTCTAGAGGCCGAAGCCTCCGTGAAGAAGAGCCTCAGCCCCTACAGTCACCTCGACTGTGATCTAACATACTTAGCATCCCTCCTTTCGTGTCTACCGGAATTATACCACAACGGAAGTCGATTGGGACCACTTTTGGGAGAAGGGGGCGGGTGACAGCATTCAGGGGCCAGGATTCAGGATTCAGGATTCAGCATTCAGCATCCAGCATCCAGCATCCAGGGTTTGGGGTTCAGGTGCAGGATTCAGGATACAGGATTCAGGATTCAGGATTCAGGACTCAGCATCCAGCATCCGGCATCCGGCATCCAGGGTTTGGGATTCAGGATTCAGGATACAGGAGTTAGGACACAGGATTTAGGAGTAGGAACAACTGAGACTTGAGGCCGGTTGCCCGATTCTCAAGTCTCAATTCTCAAGTCTCAATTCTGAACGGCTTATCGCGGTGGGCGCTCCCAGGGGGCGTCGCGGCGTTCCATGGGGCGGCGGTGCATGCCCTGGCGCATCTTGCTATATTGATCGGCGGTTAGAATCTTCCGGAGTTCCACCTGCAGTTTGAGGTGCTGGTCCAGAATGTCTTTCTGGATGCCGTTGATCTGCTTGTTCAGTTGTCTGGCCTGGCCGAGGTCGAGGTCGAACCGGTCATAGAGCCCTTCAAGGGTTCGCCGGCGGTCGAAGAGCGATTTCTCCAGATCGCGCATTTTCGGGCCGAAATCCTTAAGGACGTCCTGCACCCTCTTCATCTGGTCGGCGTTCAGGCCCAGTGTGCTCAGCCTGTTGACGCGGCCCTGGGGCGGGCCGCCCGGCGGCGGGGGCGCCTGCGCCGATGCGGGTCCGGCAATCAGCAGGGCCAGTGCGAGTTCAGCCAAAATGAGTTTCATCGTGGTCAGTCCTTCCCGCCATCGGCCAGGTATGTCCAAGTCTGGTCCGAGACGTCCCGCAGGGGGTTATCGCTTTGTTGAGCGACCATGCGGGCCTGATCCAGCGTCTGTGCAATATCGCGTGCGCCGGCGGTCTGTTCGGGAACGGTGCGTGACGGCGCGAGCATCAGGACGAGGGCAGCGAAGCCGGTGGCCACCGCCAGCGTCCAGGCGCGGCGATTGGACCGGCGGTATGTCGCCACCGCGATGGGCGCCGGCGCGGCCGCCGACAACGCGCTGAGCGCGGTCTGGCGGGCTCGGACGGTATCCCAGAGGTCCTGTTTCGCGCTAACGATCGGGACGTTGGCGAGAGTGGTTCCCAGAGTGCGTTCTTCCTCCAGCAGGGCGAGGCATTCCTGGCACTCGCCGAGGTGGATATCGATCGCGCCCGCCTCAGCTGCAGACAGCCGCTGCCATGCGTAGTCCATCAGTTGTGGACGGATTTCGGTGCAATTCATCGGGCGCGTCTCCTTTCTCCAAGTTCACCATCGTGTCCCGCAATCGTCTCCGGGCGCGGAACAGACGGCTCTTGATGTTAACCGGCGAAATGCCGGTAATCTCTTCTATTTCCAGGTACGAACACCCTTGCAGGTGGTACAAAGTGACGAGCAGCCTGTCGTCCGAGCTCAATTTCGCCATCGCGGCGGCCAGCGCCCGGTTGTCCTCCCGGCGCATCGCCGATTCCTCGGGAGTCTCCGCGGCATCCCGCCGGTCCGGCATTTCCCTTTCGGTGGGCGAAAGATCCTCCCAGAAGACCTCCTTGCCCACACGGCCGGAGCGCAAGCGGTCCATCGCCATGTTGGCGGCAATGCGGTACATCCACGTGGAGACCCGGCTCTGCCCGCGGAAATCCGCGGCCTTGAGCCAGACCTTGACGAAGACATCCGGCGCCACTTCCTCGGCATCGGCGTGACTGCCGAGCATCCGGAAGACCAGGTTGTAAATCATGCGATTGTGACGCTCGTACAACGCGCGGAATGCGGCATCATCGCCTTCCCCGCACCGTTGAATGAGCATCTCATCGCTTACCGATTCCACTGGCAAAGGACTGTTCCTTTCAACTGCTCATGGGTTTAGACGGCCCGAACCGGCCGGGGTTGCATGCTCAAAATCGGTGTCTGGGCGGAATCGCAGCAATACCAGGGCCAATGGTGGCATCGGCCGTCACCCTGTGAACCGGACAATCGAAGAGGAATGCCGGTGGTCTCTTCCGCATGTGTCGCAAAGGGGGCTGCGGGGTATGAATGGACATCACGACCGGATCCGGGAGGACCGGTATCGCATACATCAGGGAGCGTGATGCGCCCCTGAATGTCTCGAAAGGAAGAATACACCATGGTCCGGCGAACCCTAGCGGTCCTTATAATAGCAGCCTCAATCGCGGCGCCCTCTCGTGCGGCGTTCGGATACAGCGCGACCCTCAAGGATCAGAACGGCAATCAACAGGTCCTGTCGATATCCGGGCTCAGCAACGTCCAGTTCACCACGGGGAGCGGAAACACTCTTGCGTGCGATGGCGGAGGGACGATCCTGCACGTTTTACAGGGAGCGGGTTTCAGCGGCTCGAACGCCCCGGACCCCTTCAATGCAACTTACACCATAACCCTGGAGATCGACGACTACGATTTTGTGACGCCCGGGATCCTCACCTTTACCGGCAAGATCACCGGCAGTTTCTCGAACACACGGAGCAGCCTGGTGAACACGTGGACGGACGCTTACACCAAATCCGTCACATTGGGGGTGAACACCTACTCCGTCACGATGCTCGAGTTCTTCCCTCCCGGCCCTCCGGTTACCGCTGAGAAGAGCGATTTCCTGGCCTACATCACGTGTTCACCGACTGCAACGGCCGTATCCAGCGTGGCTCTGTCGCCCGCCCCCGGCAAGGCAGGCCGGTCCCTGAACGGAACAGTGACGTTGAACAACCCCGCGCCACGTGGCGGCGCGAGCGTGGCGCTCAGCAGCACCGCACCGGCGGTGGTGGGCGTCCCATCCTCGGTGACTGTTGCGGAGGGCGCCACGTCGGCGACGTTCATCGCTTCGGCGCCAAATGCCGGTACCGGCGCTCAGGTGAAGGCGCAATGGAACGGCACCACCGCCACCCAAACGCTGAGCGTGGCGGCATCAATCTGCGCGGATATCGACGGGAACGGTACCGTCGACATGAAGGACGCCGTCCACCTGATCCGGGGCATCGCGGGGCTGGAACCGTTACCGAACTGCTGAGGGGAAGGAGGCAGGAGGCTGGAGGCTGGAGTCCGGGCCACTCAGCGTTTGGTGAAGGCCCATTTCAGGACGTAGACCAGGACGAATCCGACCGCCGCGCCGGCGATCATGGTCTCCGGTCCGCCCTCCGTCATCATCAGCGCGCCGACAACCGCTCCGACCCAGGAGTATCCGGGGCGCGGCAGGACGGGAAGCGAAAGCCGGCGGTCGGAATAGCGCAGCGGCGGCAGGCGCAGGTTCGCGAGGTCGAGCGGCGGCGGCACATCAACCGGCGTCGGGGCCGGGGGGGCGGAATCCAGGTAGGTGCGCTTCCCGCGTTCGTATTCGGCCGCCGGCGCGTGAGCGGCCAGGACCGCCGCGGCCGCGTCGAAAAACGGGGCGTCGAGGCTGTAAACCACGGGATAGTGCTCCCGCAGCACCGGCAGGACCATCGCGTAGGAGCGCGGCGCTTCGGCGATATCGTACTGGAGCAGTTCGCGCGCGGCGTTGGCCATCACCCCGGATTCGGCATGCTCGGGCTCTTCCGGATCCCCGGCGAGGGCGACGGCATAGCGGATGAGGCGGTGCGGGAACGCGCTGTTATTGCGCAGGCGCAGTATCTCGCCGCGGGCGGCGGCGCAGCGGGCCTCGTCCGGAGGCGCCACGGCCGGCGCATCGGGGTCTGCGGCGGCGAGCAGGATGGGGACGGCACGATGGTCCGGTGCGATCCGGCGGGCGCGGTCGAAATGGTCATGCGCGGCGCGGGCATCGCCGGCGGCGAGCGCCGCGACTCCCCAGGCGAGCGCCAGTTCGAAGGCGAGGCCCTGTGTCGAGCGCGCGTCGTAATCCGCGCGGGCGCCCGGATCGGCCAGGACGTCCAGGGCGACGGCCGCCTCGGTGCGTATTCCGCCGGTTTCGACGAGCGCGGCGGCCCGGACCATGTTCGAGGGGACGTCTAACGGGAGTCCGGCCAGTTCATAGAGGGTTGATGGGTACATATTTCAGGGCTGAGGGCTGAGGGCCGAGGGCTGAGAGCTGAGGGCTGAGGGCCGAGGGCTGAGAGCCGAGGGCTGAGAGCTGAGGGCTGAGGGCCGAGGGCTGAGGGCTGAGGGCCGAGAGCCGAGGGCCGAGGGCTTAGGGCCGAGGGCTGAGAGCCTAGGGCTGAGGGCTGGGGGCCGAGAGCCGAGAGCCGAGGGCTGAGATTCTTCATTTCGTTCAGAATGACACATCAGGGATACTCAGTTCTCAATACTCAGACTTCAATTCACCTTTCATCTCCATTGGTCTTCCTTCCACCATGATGGTGGTGCGATTTCGACAAGCGGTTCTTCGTCCTTGATCTGTTTTTTGCGATGACGGCGGACGGTAAGGATGCCCCATACGAGGGCACCGAACATCATGAACGGCACGATCCACTCGGCGACGGTGACCCAGAAGGCGAATCGCGCGTTGAACCAGGCGGTGTGGCGCCATTGGGACTCCCAATCGGTTGCGCTCATGCCGTAGGCGCTTCGCATTGCGGCATCGAACGATGCGGCGGTCTTGAGTTCGGACAGGAGGGAGCGCACCCTGGGCCAGCCATTGCCGTAGTCGAGCAGCGCCATCACGGCGTCCTGCGACTCATCGTAGGCGAGGCCGGCGCTGTCTCCGACCGGGAACCGGCTCTTGAGGTCGCCCAGCGGAATCAGGCGGCCATTAACATACGCATCGGAAACGCGGGCGCGCGCCGCGTCGCCGTCCGCGCCGCCCGCGACCTGAGCGATCCCCTCGTTCATCCAGAGCGGAAGCAATCCGATTGACGGCCCGAGGTCGTAATACAGGAAGATGTGGGCGATTTCGTGGCCGACGACCCGGTCCGGGGCTTCGAAAATCTTGCTGGCATCCAGCCGAACCGCCTCGTCCGCGCTGGTGGCGACGCCCAAGACGAGTTCCGACCGGTTGATCCCCGTGTCCCGGATGAACTCCTTGCGGTCCGAATAGAGGTAGACGGGTATGCGCTGGGTCGGCGTGAAGCTGAGCAGTTGCGAGATGCGATCGAACGCGGCTTCGGCGCTGCGCTGCACGGAATCCACCTCCACCGTGCGGGACTTATCGTAGTAGAAGCGGAAATGGGGGCTGTCGGTCACGCGCTTGGGTGAGGCGAACGCCACCGATACGCTCGTGGCGCACAACATCGCGGCTATGAACGCCCATGGCCTCATACATGGTATTATACGCCACTGAGGGCCGCAGGTTCCGCGTTAACCGCATTTCGGCACGGATGGAGCGGCGGACGGGGGCGGGAAACCGGGAAGCAATGAACAGAGGCTTGAGACCGGGGGCTACCGCAGCCGCTCAACTCTCAAGCCTCCATTCCGCTATTTGCCCAGAATCATCTCGCGCGGGATGATGATCCGACGTTCCAGCATCCTGCCGTTGCCCCTGCCGGGAACGACGTCCTTGCCGGGAGCGAGTCCTTCTCCGATCCAGCCCAGGATGTCCTGAACCGTTTCCGGCTGACGGCGCACCCGCGGGTCGAGGCGGATGATGACTTCGTACTGGGCGGACTCCAGCGGGAACAGTTCCTCCGGCTTGCGCGGCGGCTCCAGCATGGTGTCCTTGCTCATGTCCAGGGGGACCCAGGGCTTCTTCTGGTAAAGCACCTGGCCATCGGATTCCACGATGTTGTAGATGCTGCGGAACCGGGTGAGGTGTTTGGGGCCCCACGTAAGATCGTTGGTATGGGCGGCCTGCAGTTTGTCGTAATCCTTGTCCTGGACCACGAACTCCAGGCGCGCATTGCTCACCTCGCCCAGATTATCGCGCATCGGCGGGAGGCCATTCACCCGGCAGTGAACGCCGAGGACGCGCTTGCCCTGGTTTCGGAGTTGAACATCGAAGGAGACGTGTTTCGGGTTCTTCGCGAGGTCCCTGCGGCCAACATCGCGGACGATGACGAGGTTGAGGTTCAGCCTGCAGACGTCGCGTTCCTGTTCCCAGAGGCGGGCGGAGTTTTCGTCCTTGGCCGCTTTCGCCTTTGCGATCTCGCGTTCGGCGAAGGCCATGTTATCCGTCCAGGTCTTGCGGGCCTCGTCAATCTTGCCCTGGCGGGCGAGGCAG
Organism: Armatimonadota bacterium; assembly: GCA_036504095.1. NCBI lineage: Bacteria > Bacillati > Armatimonadota > Armatimonadota bacterium. The sequence continues at coordinate 12,652 of DASXVS010000046.1, forward strand.
TGGGCGACCATGTGCGAGATATAGCGCGGCGGGGGCGTGCCGTCGGCCCCGTTGTGCCTGTCCGCCTCCTCGAAATAGGGAAGCGCGGCGAAGTAGTCTTCAACCGGCCAGTCAAAATTGGACCAGCCCAGTTGGAAATACAGGTCCCATATTTTGGGATTGTTGGCGACGCCCTCTTTCAGGAACGAAAGGCCCTGGGGGACCATCCGCGGGTCGCCGAAATTGTACATCAGGTGCCAGGCACCGGTGCTGTAGACGTCGGTCTGGTGGGGATCCATGAAGGTCACCAGGCTGAAATACGGCACCAGTTCCTGGTATTTGCCTTCGTGGAAGAGTTCATCGGCCTTTACCCAGAGCATGCCGGCGGCCACCTCGCGAAAGCCCAGCATGCTGGCGCCGAACATGTTGTTGCGGAGGCTGTCGATGAAGGATTTGCCCGGTGTCTTGAGGATGGGGTTGTAGTAGTGCCTGTGCTTGTCGATGTCCGTCAGCGTGAACATCGCGCACAGCCACAGCGCGGCCACCACAAGGGCGGTCTTCGTCCTGCTCATCGTCTGACCATACGCGTCGGGGCCGGTTGATTTCGGGGTGTTGGTGGTCATACTTCCTTCCGGCTGAAGACGGCGACGGCGATCACCAGAACGCCGGACGTCCACAGTATCCCATACAGCACGGACGCTGCCGCGTCGTGGGCCAGAGTGGGAGTTTCCTTCCAGAGTTCGGGGTGCACGATGATGTTCACGAAGTTGAACGAGTAAAAGCTGGGAATGGCCACGTGCAGGAAATTCGCGATCCAGTGGATGACCGGGCTGGGCGCCGCTTTCGCGATGTCCTGCCAGAACTCATTGACGGTGCCCAGGATGTAGAACCCGAAGCACATCGCCACGTTGATGTTCCTGGTGACGAGCAGGCTGAGCATGATGCTGATGCCGGCGAGGAGAACGAACTGCAGAAACGTGAAGAAGACGCCGGCGAGGATGGGCCACTGGATCTGCATCGTTTTCGCGAAAACCACGACCATCAGGGCGAGACCCATGAACGCGATGTTCACCGCGAGGGCCATCACTGTGCCCACGAACTTCCCGAGGACGTACTGCCACCGCCAGACGGGCTTGCTGAGGATGGTGTAGATTGTCTTCTTTTCGCAATCGGACGGGATGAGGTCGAAGGAGAGGAAGATCGCGAGGATGAGGCCGCCGATGACCATGATGCCGAAGGCCATGCTGGTGATGATCTGCACTTCGAGGCTGCCGGACGACGCCGTCTGCTGCGCCACGCTGCCGGACATGCTCAGCGATGCGAAGAGCTGCGACAGGACGATGAAGATCAGACTGGTGAACAGGATATACATCCCGATCTTCTTACGGATGGCCTCACCGAAGGTGCTGCGCGCTATTACCCAAGTGTTCATTATTTCGTACCTTATTGTGAGGGAAACGAGTAAATGGGGAAACGGGGAAATGAGGAACCGATCCGGGTCATTTCCTCATTTTCACATTTCCTCATCACCACATCCCACTAGTCCTGGTGGGCCACCGTGGGCTCGCTGGGCTTGACGGCGACGGTCTCGCGGACGGTTTCGATAAACAGGTCTTCCAGGCTGCGGCGTTCCGGCGTGAGGCTGACGATGCGGGCGCCGGCTCCGCGGATGACGTCAACCAACTGGTTTACCTTGTTGTCATCGTCGGACCAGATGGTCATCTGTCCGTCCTCATCATCGACCTTGTCTGCGATGGCAACGACCTGCTTGGCGGCCTCGGGCGTGAGGCCCAGGGTGACGATGCGAACCTGGCTGCCGGAGAGAAGGTCGGCCACGTGGCCGGTGGTTCGCAGCGTGCCCTTATGGATGATGGCGACGCGGTCGCACACCATCTCGACGTCGCTGAGCTGATGGCTGCTGAGGAAGATCGTTTTGCCCTCTTCCTTGAGGCGGAGGATGAGGTTTCGGATATCGATATGGGCGACCGGATCCAGGCCGGAGGTGGGCTCATCGAAGAAGAGGAGTTTGGGGTCGTTGATGAGCGACTGAGCGAGTCCGATTCGCTGGAGCATGCCCTTTGAATACTGCCTCAGGGTTCGGCCGGTTGCGTGGCCGAGGCCGACCTCATCGATGAGGCGCTCGATGCGTTCCTTGCGGACTTTGGCGGTGAGGCCGAAGAGGCGGCCGTAGAAATCCAGGAGCTCCGGGCCGGTCATGAAGTCATAGAAATAGGGCGACTCCGGAAGGTAAGCGATATCGTATTTGACGCTGATGTCGCCGATCGGCTTGCCGAGGAGCGTTGCCTTGCCGGAGGACGCGAAGATGAGGCCGAGGAGCATCTTGATGGTGGTCGTTTTGCCGGCTCCGTTCGGGCCGAGGAACCCGAAGATCTGGCCGGTCTCCACGGCGAGCGTAAGGTCATTCACGGCTGTAAAGGTACCGCCTCCGACTACGTTGCGGTATTTTTTGGTGAGGTTCTGGATCTCGATGGCTGCCGCCATGGGCCGCTCCCAACGCCCGTACGGGCAAATGTGTCAAACGTGTTGGCGCGATATTGCGCCCGTGTCATCCTATTATGCGCGAGTTCGCGAGTCAAGGGGGGGGCCGGCAGCCAGCATCCAGCATCCGGCATCCGGCATCCGACAGCCAGCATCCAGCATCCAGCATCCAGCATCCAGGATTTAGGGTTCAGGGTTCAGGGTTCAGGGTTCAGGGTTCACGGTTCAGGATTCAGGATTCAGGGTTCAGGATTCAGGATTCAGGATTCAGGATTCAGGCTGGAGGCCGCTTTGCGGTGACTCGGGCGCACATGGTTGGTTGACGATGGAGGGGAGCTTTCAGTTCCCCGGGAGGCCGGAGGGTGCAGAGGATGGCGGGGGCGACCGGTATTTGCCATTGGCCATTTGCCATTGGCCATTGGCCATTTGCCAATTGCCATTTGACAACGGGGGGCGGGAGCGCCTGCGAGACGGATGCGGGCGAGGCGCCCGGTATTTGCCATTGGCCATTTGCCAGTTGTCATTTGACAATGGGGGGCGGGAGCGCCTGCGAGACGGATGCGGGCGGGGCGCCCGCGCTACGGGTCAGCGGTGTCTGGGCGACGGATGCGGGCGGAGGCGACCGCGCTACGGGTCAGGGGCGCGCGGCGTCCGCGGTACGGGTCAGGGGTGCGCGGCGTCTGTGAATTCGGACAGGCGGCCGGCCAGGTCGGTGGTCACGCGGGCGCGGACGTGGATGAAGTCCTCCGCGTATTCCACGCCCTCCACCTTGCCGCGCTCGTAGCACTGGGTGAGCAAATCGCCGCGGCCGTACGGGAGGTACGCCTCGATCGGCGTGAGAAGCGATTCTACAACGTGGCTGACGGTCGTGAGAAGCTGCTGCAGGCCGTCGCGGCGGGTTGCCGACAGATAGACGCTGTTGGGTGTGTTGGAGACGAGGCGGCGGAGCTCGTACTGGTCGGTGACGCGGTCGCATTTGTTGAACGCCGTCACCACGGGCTTTCCGTCCGCGCCGAGTTCGTTCAGGACGTCCATCGTGGATTTCATCTGCATCTCATAGTTGGGATGGCTGACGTCCACCACGTGGATGAGGATGTCCGCTTCGTTGACCTCTTCCAGGGTGGCGCGGAAGGCGGCGACGAGGCCGTGCGGGAGGCGCTGGAGAAAGCCGACCGTGTCCGTGAGCAGGATGGCCCAGCCGTTCGGCAGGACCACGCGCCGGGTGGTGGGGTCCAGCGTGGCGAAGAGCATCGGGTCCACGAGCACTTCGGAGCCGGACAGGACGTTCATCAGCGTGGATTTTCCGGCGCTGGTGTAGCCGACCAGTGACGCCGTCGGGAACGGCAGGCGCTGACGGCCGCGGCGCTGCTCGCTTCGCTGGCGGCGCACCTCCTGCAGTTCGGCCTCAAGGTCGGTGATGCGGCCCCGGATGGTGCGGCGGTCGGATTCTGTTTTCGTTTCGCCGGCGCCGCCGCGGATTCCGACGCCGCCCTGCTGACGCTCGAACTGCGTGTACTGGCTGCTGATTCGGGGGAGCAGGTAGGTGAGGCGGGCGAGTTCGACCTGGAGCTTGCCTTCGTGCGTGTGCGCGCGCTGGCCGAAGATATCGAGGATCAACTGCGTGCGGTCGACGAGGCGCGTCTGCACGACCTCTCCGAGGTTGCGGAGTTGCGTGGAGGTGAGCTCGTCATTGACGACCACGATATCGGCCTCATGGTGCTGGACGAGCGCGAAAAGCTCCTCGGCGCGGCCCTTTCCGAAATAGGTGGCGACGTTGGGTTCGGCGCGGCGCTGGACGAACTCGGCCACGGGGTTGGCGCCCGCGGTTCTCGTGAGCGCGCGGAGTTCCTCAAAATCCGATTCGATATCGGTGGCGCCGGTATCCAGCGCGGCGAGGATGACGGTATCGCGCTCATCGACCTTGTGCTGCTTGTTGGGTGAAGACATAGGGGTATTGTAGGCGGTGCCGGGTGGCGGGTGACAGGATTCGGGGGTCAGGATTCAGGGGTCAGGATTCAGGGGTCAGGAGGCTGGATTCAGCATCCGGCATCCGGCATCCAGGCCCGAACCGACTGCGGGGTGGCTGGGGATCGGTTGATGAGCCGGCCAGCCGCTGGCCGTAGGCGTCGCAGGGTTCCTGCCGCCGTCGTGATCCAGGTAGTTCTACTGGTAGGCGGACCGGTTGTCCCAGTTGCAGTCCCTCCACATCGCTCTTCCTCCGCGATACCTCTGCGTTCCTCCGCGTCCTCTGCGTTGAATCCGGGAACCGCGGTTGAATCCGGGTATCGCGCGTAACGTCCCGTTCTAGCCTTTCAGGCCCGTCATCACGATGCCCTGGATGAAGACCTTCTGGCCGAGGAAGAAGATCACGATCAGCGGCAGCACGACGATCACTGCGCCCGCCATCATCATCTCCCAGTGGGTCCCGTAAAGGGTCTGGAACGTCTGCAGTCCCAGTTCCAGCGTCTGCTTTTCCAGGCTATTGATGAAGATCAGCGGGCCCATGAAGTCCTTCCACGCGCCGATGAACGAGAAGAGGGCGACCGTGGTTGTGGCCGGGCCGGTGAGCGGCATCAGGATGCGCCAGTATATCTGCCCCCACGACGCGCCGTCCATCTTGGCCGCCTCGTCCAGTTCCACGGGAATCGTGCGGAAGAACTGGCGCAGGAGGAAGACATTGAACGCGCCGCCGCCGAAAAACGCCGGGACCCACAGCGGTTTCAGGCTGTCGAGCCAGCCGAGTTCGCGGAACAGCATATAACCCGGGATCAACGTCACGATTCCGGGCAGCATCATCGTGCTGAGCATCAGCATGAACAGCGCTTCCCGCCCCGGGAACGGGATGCGCGCGAAGCCGAAGGCCACGATGCTGGACGAAATCGTAACCCCAAGGACCACAAGGAGGGCCAGCGTCAGCGTGTTCTTCGTGAACAGCGCGAAGGGCACTTCCTTCCACGTGTCCGGGTAGTTCGACCACTTGGGCGCGACCCGCACCTCCTTGGAGATCGTCGAGGACGGGACCTTTGTCGTCGTCTCTGCGCCGGGCATACGGATGGTCGCCTTTCCCTTGTCGTTGTCCACAAGCGGCGGGTCGATCGCGATGCGGCCCGTGGGGCTCTGATAGTAGAAATACGTCTGCTTCGGCAGCCATTCCGGCGGGTAGATCATCACGCGGTCGGTTGTCTTGAGCGACGTGACGACCATCCAAACGAAGGGCACGAGGAACATGGCCGCGCCCAGGACGAGCACGACATAGAGCACGACGAACGGGATCCAGGGCTTCTTCTGGCGGCGGGACGGTGGAGAGGGGGCGACGGGGGTTGGGGGCGCGGGGGCGCCCGACGCACCGCTGCTCGTCGAAATGTCATCAGTTTTTCGTGTCTCGGGCATCATACTCTCCATTGCTCCCAATCACGCCCCGACTTCACACCGTATGAATTCGGTGGCTGGCCGGCAGATGTCCCACTCACCCAATCGCCCCGGCGACTGAAGTCGCGGCTACAACTGGCCCGAAGTCCGCCTCCGCGGACTGGGTCCGAGTCGGCGAAGGCCGACTTCGCAGCTGAAGCCCGCCAATTCATTGGCACGGGAACGCCCCATCTCGCAATCCCCCCATCACCCACTCTCCCACTCCCCCCCAATCGCTCCCTCACTTCGCGTCTCCGGACTCGTAGTAGACCCATCCGCTGAACCGGAACTGGATGGCCGTGACGATGAGGATAAACGCGAAGAGGATCCAGGCGAGCGCGCTGGCGTAGCCCATCTTCAGGAACTGGAAGGCGTTCTGGTACAGGTAAAGCACGTAAAACAGGGTGGCGTTGTGCGGGCCGCCGCTTGTCATTACAAACGCCTGGGTGAACACCTGGAAGCTGCCGATCACGCCCATGATGAGCGTGAAGAAGATGGTCGGCGTGAGCATCGGGATCGTTACGTTGCGGAATTTGGACAGGATGCCGGCGCCGTCGAGCTCGGCCGCCTCATACAGGGCGTTGGGAATCCCCTGGAGGCCGGCGAGGAAGATGATCATCCCTCCGCCCACGCCCCACAGGCCCATCAGGATCAGCGACGGTTTGGCGAGGCGCTCGTCCAGCAGCCACAGGATCTTGTGCTTGTCCGGATCGACCATATGCAGCAGATTGGCCAGGCCCATCAGGTGCAGGCGGTCCACCGCGGTGTTCAGGAGGCCGAAATCCGGGTTGAAGACCCACAGCCAGAGCACCGAGGCCGCCACGGCGGACGTTACGGCCGGGAGGTAATACGCCGTGCGGAACCACGCCTGGCCCTTCACCTTGATATTCAGGAGGAGCGCGACCGCCAGGCTTCCCGCAACGCCGAGGGGAACGCTGAAAACGGTGAAGAAAATCGTGTTGGACAGCGACTTCCCGAACAACTCGTCCTGGGTGAAAATCTGCGCATAGTTGCCAAAGCCGACCCATTTCGCGGGGTTGATGAGGTCCCACTGGCAGAATGCCAGCATGAACGACGCAACGATGGGGCCGATGGTGAAGACGATGAAACCGATGATCCAGGGCGCTATGAAGACGTAGCCGGCCACCGCGTCCTTACGGCGATGGCGCGATTTGAGCCCCCTCCATTCGGAGCGCGAAACCCACCAGATGGTGAATACAATTCCCGCCAGGATCAGGAAGAACGCGGTCACTCCGGCCGCCCACGGGAACGGCCGCAATTTCTGCGGGAAGCGCCACTGATCCAGCACGCGCTGCGCGGCAGGCAGCGTCTTCGTTACGGCGGCCTTCGCCGTCTGCTTGCCTTCCCACACCAGGTCCAGTTCCGGGTTTACCTTGGTGTTGACCTCGTTCCAGACCGGCGTAAACGGGTTGAACTGGATGAACGGCACGCCCTGACAGGTGATGATCTTGTGCAGGGGCTTCTTGCCGTCCAGCCAGACCTTCGATTCCGCCAGTTTCCTGATGGAGGGCTGCGCCAGTCCCGTGGCCGCCAGCGCGGACTGCCCTACCGGGCCGGCGAGGTATTTCACGAGCTCCCAGGCGAGTTCCGGGTGCTTCGTGCCCCGCGCCATTCCGTAGCCGGAACCGCCGGTGCCGAACGCGCGGATGCCGGTGGGCCCTTTGGGGAACATCGCCACGTCCCAGTCGAACGTCTTGATATCGCGGAACTGGGGCGTATTCCAGATTCCTGAATGGAACATCGCGAGGCGGCCTGTGAGGAAGAGGTCCGGAGCGCCCACCCCCATCGCGGAATAGTCCAGCGGTGAGGGCATGTAATGGTATTTGTTCACGAGGTCCGCGCGGAACTGGAGGCCCATCAGGGTCTTCGGATCGTCGTACATCACGCGCGTCGGGTTCTTCACGTTGTCCACGAAGCGGCCGCCCGCGGAGTAAATGAAGTGGTCGATATCGCCGCTGAACGCGAACTGGCTGGGGCGGCCGGTCCTGGGATTGATCTTGATGAGCCTCTTGCAGATCGAGAGGAAATCCTTGTCCGGGTCGAAACCGGGTTTGCTGAAGCGAGCAGGGTCTTCGGACCAGGACCAGTCGTCCGAAGGATAAGGCACGCCGGCCTCATCGAAAATCTTCTTGTTGTAATAGACGCAGCAGACCGGCGCGATATCCCTGGGAATGGTGAGGACGTTGGGCTTGCCCGTCACGGGGTCCTTCATCGTGAACCGGTCTACGATTTCCGGATAGTAGTCCCGGATGTGGAAGGATGGGTCCTTCTCCATGAACGTGTTGAGCGGGAGCAGGACACCCTTGTCCGCCAGCGTGACGAACATGTTGGTTTCAACGAAGAGGACATCGGGGGGGGTACCGCCCGCGAATTCGACGAGCACCTTTTGAACGTAGGGGTCGCCCGCCGGCGCGCGCTCCGCGCTGACGTGTACGCCGGGGTGCGCCTTCTCGAAGGCGGCGCACTGATCCCGCACGATGTGCAGTTCCTTGATATCGCCCCAGTAGCGGAACCGGATGGTGGTCACGGCCCGGGAAGCGGGCGCATACAACGCGACAGCCGCGAGGAACAGAATGGCACGAACCCGGTAAGAAAGATAATTGCGGGCAGACAGAGACATGGCGCCTCCCAGCGAATTTCAGGTTACTTACAAACGTGGGGGACGAAAGGGCAAGCGCTTGTCCTAATCCCCATATGCACATAATAGGTCACTGTTGCGGAAAAGTGTACACGCCCCGTAAAGAGACGGCGGAGGGTTGATCAGCCCTCCGCCGTCCGCGTTTTCGTATACCGTCTGTGCCGATCAGATCGGCGGACAATGGGCGTGAAGGGGCCAACGTTCCGATCACGCCCGGTATGAGTTGTCAGGAATGAATGGCTTTCACCGCATCGAGCAAGGTGATGTTGCCACTCATGTCGAGATCCAGTTCGTTGTAGTAATTGCCGAACTGGGGCGACATATCAAGGCCGGCTGCGATCCGCAGAATCCGTACGGCTTTTGTGGCGCCAACGAATTCGGTTACGGACTGTGCCAGCGGCGATCCGGCGCCCTTGATCCTGATCCAGCGGTTGCCGGAGGGGTTCAGCAAGTCCCAATCGGTCTTGTTTGTACCGGGATTCGCGGGGTCGTCGTAGATGAGGATGTATTTGTACTCGGTGGCCATGTCGCTGCCGAATCCGGCGCCGGTTGTGAACGTCCCGCTATAGGTGTTGGGCCGTCCCGCGACCGCGGGGAGCGGTATCGCGCCGGTAATGCTGCCGTCCCAGGCGTTCAGAGCACCGGCAACGTACACGGCGCGGCCGGCGGCCAGGTTGTCGTGGTCCACCAGCGTGAACGTGATGTTGACGGGGCCGCCGTCATAGTTCGTGCCGTTGTAAGGTCCGGCGGCGTTCGCAGAGACCTGGACGACGCTGGACGACAGCGGTACGAAGAATCGTCGATCGGTCGGGTTCAGGGCATTCCACCCGACGTAAAGACCGGAATCCGGCATCTCGGGCAGGCAGAGCTTGAAGCCCATGGGCCCCGCATTCACGAGGAACACCGGCGACTGGTAGGTATTCGGCTGTCCCGACACCGGGTTCATCGGAATCTCGTTCCAACCGTAGGGACGATCCGTGGTGGGAGTGTATCCCGGCGGACGGGCATTCCGCCAGCCGATGGGGCTTCCGGTCATCGTCACGCGGTAAGCTGCCCCGGTATCAGGGTTCGTTCCGAGGGCGGCGATGATGCCGTATGGGTCATGCATGGTGCACTGAACGGCCGTTCCAACCATGAATGTGGCGGTGTTCTTGCCGGCGGAAACGACTGTTCCGCTCGTGTTCTTCACGTTGGCCGCCGCCACGAGGAGTTTGGTGTTGTAGGGAACGGGCAGTTCGAGGTCAACCTTGGTGCCATTGGCCTCGACGACGGCCGAGACCACCGGTATGGTGGTGTTGGTGGAGAGGTTGGTGACCGTGTAGTTGGCAGGTGTTGTCGCGCCATCGCCCAGCGGAGCGGTGAACGAGAGCACGATGTGGTTCAGGTCGAGCGCATCCCTCAGTGAGGCCGCGCTCACCTCAAGGGTGGCCGGAGCGACGAGCGTATAGGGCGGCGCGTAGGTGCTGATGAGCCCGCGGGAGTAGTCGTGGGTTGCGGGGTCGCCCTGACCACGCGCTTCGAACGGGATGCAGTCGACCGGGCCGCGCGGGTAGTTGGGCGCGGTGCGGTCTCGCATGTTGGTGTAGAACTGCATCAGAATCTGGTCGCCGATTTTGGGAGGCGTCACCGGCGAGTTTGCCGGGTTGGTGCCGAACAGGGCCAGCGGAACCTTCAGCTCGATGCCGTGGGCGCCTTTGTAAACAATCTCGCCGCCACCGCCGCCAACCCCGTGGACGAGGTTGTTAACGGTGTCGTAGGTCCAGCCAAGGCTGCCCGTGAACCCGCTTGCGTCGTTCCAGTCCCAGTCCGTGAGGGCAGTGTTGGCAGGGAGGACGAACCCATAGCCCTGGTTGCCGTCATAGTCGTGTTTGAAGCCGGCAGCGTTCGATTTGATGACGACGTTGCAGGCGGGCGTCTGTGCGTAGTCGCACGCGGCGCCGTACGGGTCATGCGCGACTCCCAGGCGTTCGATGGCATCGTTGGCGCCTTTGAGGTGCATCACGATCGCCCACTCGGCTTCGACGGCGTTGAGGTCGAGGTTCGGCATATCGATGTAGATGTAGAGATCCGAGCCTGTGTTCGCCGCGTACATGGCGTTGGACAGCAGCAGATTCGCGCGCGGATCGGCGGCATCGTTGATAGGCGTGGGGATTGCGGCAGGGTCATTGACCAACTTGTGGTTGGGATCCGTGGTGTTGTTGTATACGAGCGTATACTCCGCGTCGCGGATTCCGTCCATGATCGGGGTCGCATATGCGGCGGGATTGGGCAAGATCGCGGCCGTGGCGCAGATGCCAAGCCCGATTGCCCACCGCCACGCTCTGGTACGATGAATCATCACTTACTCTCCTCCTTCTGATGTTGGAGTTAGCAGGGGTCATGGCGGCTTTGCCGCCCAACCCGGTGTTGGTGTGCCGTCCAGGGCACGGGTGGGTGGAAAAATCTCATGGACCGGGCGGTGTCAGGGCCGCCGCCAGACCAGAGGGAATAGTCAGGTTTTCCGTTCGAACCTGCGACATCTTTGTAACGAGGGCCAATTCGGCGTCGCTAAATGGGTTGAGCGGAGTTACGGCCCTGGGGTTGGAATAATAGCCCCAGTACCCCATTGGGCCGGAAGTGTTCACGGTCTTGAATGTCCAGAGGTTCCAGGACAGACCGTTGGTGTACATGGTGTTGGTGTATTCCGACATGGCCGCCGAGGAGTTGTTCGGCTCCAGATTGAACTCCCCGATGTACATGGGGACATTTCGCGAGGTTCTGACCTGCAGGATGCCCGGCAACTGACCGTTCAGGCTGTTCAGATGATCCTGCGGCGAGGTGGCGCCGAAGTCGTACAGGTGGATGGAATAGACCACGTTGGTCCACCCGTACTGGGCCGGCTGCGGCAGCGAGGCGACTCCCTTGTAGCCGTCCTCGACGATGACGATGGTGTCCGGCGCGACGTGGCGGATCGCCTGGTACAACTGGTTGTGAACCGAGTGCAAAGTGGCGACGTCCGGAGCGCCGGCGGGCTCGTTCAGCAGGTCGCACCCGAGGACTCCGGGGTTGGAGCCGAACTCCTGCGCGATGGTGGTCCAGACCTGGACCGCCTTGGCGATATTGTCCGTGTTCGAGAAGAACAGGACCGGGCCGGCCTCGCCGGAATGGTCCCAACCGTTCTGGCTGCCCGGAGCGCCGTGCATATCGAGGATCACATACAGCCCGGCGGCGTTGGCGTCGCGCACGGCGCCGCGCAGCCAGTCCATTCCGTTGGGCTCGTCGACGATGTCGTAGATGAACGGCAGGCGCACGGAGTTGAAGCCCGCTGCCTTGATGCGCTTGAAATCGGAGGGCTGAATCCAGGCGTTTCGGTAGGCCGCCTTCACGTTCTGGGCGGACGCGGCGCCGAGACGCTGCGTGAGCACCGTCCAGAGCGCGAAGTGGTCGTCCACCTTCTGGTATGGCGAACCACCGGGCGGATCCTGAACCCAGGGGGTCATCCACATTTCCTCGACGAACCAACCGCCGAGGTTGAAGCCCCTCAGGCGAACCTCTTTGCCGGTCGGATCGACGATTTTGACGCCTTCGGCCCGCAATCGCGGGAAGACCGGCATCGAGGCGGTCCGTAATGCGGTCACGGCATCCAGAAACGTTACGTCGCCGCTGAAATCCACGTCCAGTTCTCCGTAATAGCCGCTCCAGTAAGGCGCCGGGCCCAGCCCCGCCGCCACGCGGAGAATGCGCGCGAACAGCGAGGAGCCGAGGTAATCGGTGACGCTTTGCCGCGGCGGGGCGCCGGAACCCTTCACGAGCGCGGCACGGTCATGGAGCGGGTTCATCAGGTCCCATTCCGTCCCGGCGCCGTCGATCAGCACATATCTGTACTTGATCGTGACGTCCCGGCCGCTTCCGGAGGCGGGAGTAAACGTTGCGCTGTAGGTATGCGGCTGACCGGCAACCTCGGCCATCGGCACCGCGCCCGCCGCGTCGCCGGACCACCCGTTGAACGTGCCGGTTAAGTAAACCGGCCGTCCCGCCGCCAGGTTATCGCGATCGATCAGCGTGAACGTCATCGAGACCGGTCCGCCGTCACGCACGGTGCCAGCGACGGCGCCCGCGGCGTTGTCGTTCACCTGCAGTACGCTTGACGACCTGGGAACGAAGGCCACCCGGTCGTTCGGATTCAGCCAGTTCCAGCCGTCCCACGATCCGCCGTCCGGCATCTCCGGGAAGCAGTATTTGTAGCCGTTGACACCCGGGCTGCAGATGACAGCCGGCGACCGGAAATGCGCAGGCTCACCGGCGACCGGAGCCATGGGAATCTCGTTCCAGCCGTAGGCCTTTCCGGCGGGCATCACCTCGGGCGGGCGGGCGTTGGCATAGCCGATGAAGTCGCCGGTCAGCGTCACACGGTACGGCAGGCCGGTGCCCGGGTTCGTCCCGGCCGCGGCCACGATGCCGTACGGGTCGTACATATTGAAGACGACGGGCGCGCCGATCGACAATTCCGCGGAGTTCCTGATCGAGGAGACCAGAGCGCCATTTGTCCCCAACACGCCGCCCACCGTCACGCGGAGCCTGGAGTTCAACGGCAGCGTCAGACCGAGGATCACCCGCGACGCGTCATCGGGGTCGATCTGCGCGGACGCGACGGGGACGGGAGCAGCGGTCCCCACGTTGACAACCGCGTAGTTCGATGCCGTATCCGCCCCGGCGCCGACCGCGGAGGTGAACTTGACGACCAAATGCCCGGGGTCCGCGGTGGTGCTCAGGCCCGCGCCGGAGACCTCCAGCATCGGAGGGGTTCTGAGCGTGTAGGACGCCCACTGGGATATCGATCCGCGGGAGTAGTTATGCGTGGCGGCATTGCCCTGCGCGGACGCCTGGTATGGCGCGCTGTCTACCGGGCCGCGCGGGTACAGCGGCGAGGTTCGGTTGCGCATGTTGGCGTAGAACTGCATCAGAATCTCGTCGCCGATCCGGGGCGCCACAAGGTTCGTGTTGCCGGGATTGATGCCGAAGAGCGCCAGCGGGATCTTGACCTCGATGCCCTTCGCGCCGGCGTAAACGATCTCTCCGCCCGACGTGCCGGTACCGTGGACGATGTTGCCCGCGGTATCGTAGGCCCAACCGCCGTTGCCCAGAAATCCGCTGTTGTCCCAGGACCAGTCCGTTCCCGCCTTGTTGGGAGCAATGAGGAACGCGTAGCCCTGGTTGCCGTCGTAATCGTGCTTGAAGCCGGCCATATTGGATTTCAGAACGGCGTTGCTGGCCGGAACGTGGACGTAATCGCAGGACGCGCCATACGGATCCCCGAATGTACCGAGACGCTGAATCCCGTCATTCACGCCCCGAAGGTGGAAAGGAATCGCCCATTCCCCCTCGATGACATTGAGGTCGAGGTTGGGCATGTCCACGTAGAGGTAGAGGTCGGTGAGGGTGTTTGTGGCCCACAAGCCGTTTGTGTAAAGGGTGGTTGCACGGGGGTCGGCCGGGTCGTTGATGGCGGGCGAAGCCGACGGGTCGACCACCAGCGCATGCCCCGGCGCGGTCAGGTTTGACGCGACGACGGTGTATTCGGCGTCCCGGACGCCGTCCATCAGGGGGACGGCGCGGCACGCGGCAGCGGCAAGCAGCAATGCGGCCGACGAACCGGCCACCGCCGCCTTGAACCCAACTGTCATCCGTCGCTTGTTCACGCGCTTCATTTCTGGCGTTTCGGTGGGGCAGGATTGGCCGAGGCTTGGTAGACTGCCAGCAGTTCTTGAACCGGGGAAAGGTTTTCCGTTCGGACTTGCTCGATTTTCGCTTTCATCTCCGCCACGGTGTCCGTGAACGGGTTGATGGCGTTCGCGGCATCCGGCTTCGAATAGAGGCCCCAATAGCCCATGGGTCCGCCTCGGGCGACGGTCTTGTAGGTCCAGACCGCCCAGGAAAAGCCGTTTCCGTTGAGCGTTTGGAGGTATTCCGACATTGTTTCAGGCGAGCTGTGCGGCTCGATATTGAACTCGCCGATGTAGACCGGCGCATTCCGGTATCCGCGCAGTTCGAGGGTCTTCGGCAACCGCCCGGCAAGCGATTTGATCTGCTCGTCGGAGGATTTGGCGTCGAAATTGTAGAAGTGCAGGGAGTATACCATATTTGCCCAGCCGGCGACATTTGCGTGCGGCGTCGTGTCGAACCCCTTGTATCCGTCGTCCACGATGACGATCGTGTCCGGCGCGGCCTTCCGGACCGCCTGGTACAGGCGGTTGTACACGAGGTGCAGCGTCGCCGGGTTGGGTGCGCCGGTCGGTTCGTTGATGAGATCGAACGCGGCGACTCCCGGGTTCCGGCCGAACTCGCGGGCGATTTTCGTCCAGATATTCTCCGCCTGTTCGACGTATTTCGGCTCATAGAAGAACTTGTTCACGCCGGCTTCACCGGTTGTATGGTCCGCGCTCTGGCGGCCGGGCGTTCCGTGCATGTCGAGGACCGCATAGAGCCCGTTTTCGTTGGCCCAGGCCACGGATTTCCGCAGCCAGTCCATACCCTTCGGCTCATCCACGATGTCAAACAGAAACGGGATGCGCACGGAGTTGAACCCGGCGGATTTGATGCGCTTGAAATCCTCGCGCTGGATCCAGGCGTTGCGCCACGCCGTTTTGATGTCCTGCATGGCGGTTGGTCCCAGGCGTTCGCCGAGGACCCGCCACAACCCGGCGTCGTCGTTCACCTTGTGGTACGGCGAACCGTCCGGCGGGTCCTGCACCCAGGGCGTCATCCACATTTCCTGGACGAACCAGCCGCCCAGGTTGATGCCGGCGAGGCGAACCTCGTCGCCGGCGGGCGTCACGATCTTGATGCCATCGGTCCGCAGGCGAGGGAGCGGCGTCGCTTCACTGCGTGAAGCGACGGGCATAGCGGCTATGGCGGCGGCGAAAATCAATTTGAGCATCGTCTGCTTTCTGACATCACTTGCCCTGGCGACGCGAGGCGTCACATTGAGCCCCGTCGGTGGTTACCTGTATTCGTCGGCCATACCGTTGACGATGGGCATCAGCTTCGCGGAGGTGTCGTAGGCCGGGTTCAGTGACTTCCACATATCGTTGGGCACCACGGTCTGGATCAGTTTGAGGGCCTGCACGTGGCCGTCCGCCATGATGATCGGGATGCGGCCGTTGTGCGCGACGAACGGGCCCAATTTGCTCTGGCTGACCTGGATGCCGTTCTGATCGCAGCGGACGTTCATCATCCACGGTCCCAGGTCCGGCCAGGCCATGCGGGTGTTGAGGATGAAGAGCGTGCCGGATGGATCCTTCACGTCGCTCAGGTGGTGGATGATTCTTCGCGAGCCATTGTCCTCAAAGAAGAAGCCGCCGGAGTAGCCATAGGAGGCGGGCAGCGCCTGCGACCTGTCGTTCCGGAACTGCGGGAGCGTGTTGCTCTCGTCGCCCTGGTTCGGCCACGCCTGCTTCACCCCTCCGAGGCCCGGGAAGTAGTTGGTTACGCTGGGGCAGCGCCACACATCGAAGGATTTCAGGTACGGCTGGATAGCCCGTTTCCAGGTCCACGTGCCGCCGACGATGGGCACGCGGTTGGGGGGATAAGTGCCGTCGTTGTCATCGGCGTAGCTCATGCACGCGATGCCGATCTGTTTCTCATTGCTGATGCAACTGGTGGTCTTCGCGCGTTCACGCGCCTTGGCGAAGACGGGGAAGAGGATGGCGGCCAAAATGGCGATGATGGCGATCACGACCAGCAGCTCAATGAGTGTAAAGGCTTTAAGCCTGATTCTCATGTCATTGTCTCCTTTGACTCTCGTCACAATTTCCGTTAAACGGCATTTCGCCGGATCACGCCGGCGTACCAGAGGCCACTGTCCTTCACCGTGCGCTCGTGGGTTGCGTAGTCAACGTGCACGATGCCAAACCGCTTTGCGTATCCGAAGCCCCATTCAAAGTTGTCCAGCAACGACCATACGAAATATCCGCCGAGGTTGGCGCCGTCCTCGATGGCCCTTGCAGCCGCCCGAATATGGGTTTCCAGGTAGTGGCGGCGATTTTCGTCGTGCACCCTGCCGTCCGGTGACACGGTTTCGTCAAACGCAGCGCCGTTCTCCGTCACGTACAGCAGAGGCCTTCCGTACGCCTCATCGAGGTCGCACAGGGTTTCCGTCATTCCGGGGGGGTACACTTCCCAGCCCATCGCGGTGAGGGGGCCTTCGGTGGGCAAAGACCAGCGCGTCCGCAGCCCGGAGCCATCGGGGTCGTCCGCGATCATGCCGCGGAAGTAGTAATTGGCCCCGATGAAATCGATGGGCGACTGAACGGCGGTTCGCTGTTCGGGCGTGAAGCGCGGCAGGAGTTCACCGAACGCCTCGCGCATTTCGGGCGGGTAATCGCCGCGGTAAATCGGATCCAGGAACCACTTGTTGCCGTAGGCATCGGAGCGGCGGGCGGCCGCCTGGTCCTCGGGGCTGTCCGAAAGGGCGTGGGCCGGGGAGAGGCTGACAGTGATGCCGATTCGTTTGCCGGGGCAAACCTGGCGGAAGCGCTGGACCGCGAGGCCGTGCGCCACGCAAAGCGTGTGCCCGGCCAGGAGGCCAAGCCGCTGATCGGTCTTTCCCGGCGCGTGCTCGCCGCTCACGTAGCCCATATGGGCCACGCACCATGGCTCGTTGAGCGTGATCCAGGTGTCGATGCGGTCGCCGAGGGCTTTGAAGCAGGTTTCGGCGTAATCGGCGAATCGGTTGGCGGTGTCAATGCCGGCCCAGCCGCCTTTGTCTTCCAGCGCCTGCGGGAGGTCCCAGTGGTAGAGGGTCGGAACGGGTGTGATCCCGGCTTCCAGCAGGGCATCCACGAGACGGTTGTAGAAATCGAGTCCCTTCGGGTTCAGCGGGCCTTCTCCCGTCGGGAAGATGCGCGGCCACCCGATAGAGAAGCGGTATGCCTGAATCCCGAGGTCGCGCATCAAGGCGATATCCTCGCGGTAGCGATGGTAATGATCGCACGCGACGTCGCCGGTGTCCCCGTTTTGCACTTTGCCGGGGGTATGGGAAAAGCGGTCCCAGATGCTTTCGCCGCGCCCGTCTTCGTTGGCGGCTCCCTCAATCTGATAAGCGGCGGTGGCGGCGCCCCAGATAAATCCCCGGGGAAACGCATCCCCCGCTTCGTGTTCAAGAGTCTGTTCGGTTTCGAAGGTAACCATTATTCTTCCTCAGACCGGTTGGGTACGGCCGCCACACGACTCCCTGATCACGAGCCGGGTACGGACAATATGATGGGCATCGCCGTTGGAGGGCTCATCGCCGCGGATGCGGGCGATGAGTCTCTCGGCGGCGGTCTCACCGAGGCGGTAGAACGGCTGGTGAACCGTGGTGAGTGAAGGGGCGACGTACTGGGCTATTGGGATGTCGTCAAAACCCGCGACGGCCATATCGGTGGGCACGCGCAGCCCCTCGCGGCGCAGGACCTGCAGGGCTCCCAGGGCGGATTCGTCGTTCGCGGCGAATACCGCCGTGGGGCGCGGATCGAGGGCGAGGAGAGCGCGCATGGCTTCGCGCCCGCTCTTCTCATTGAAGTCCCCGCAGACAACGAGGTCGTCATCGAAGGGTATGTCCGCCTCTTCGACGGCGTCCCGATAACCCATGAGGCGCTCGTATGCGTCCAGAAGGCTCGTGGGACCCGCGATGAAGCCAATGCGCTCGTGCCCGAGCCTCAGGAGGTGGCGCGTCATATCGCGCGCGCTGGACCTGTTATCGCACGTCACCGTATCGACGCCGGACATCGGCGCGGTGTTGTTGATGATGACGAACGGCATTTCGGCGCCGCGGCACTGCGTGAGGACGTCGTCCCCCATCTCGGTGCCGAGCAGTATGCCCCCGGCGACGCGCTGGCCGGAGAGTGATTCCACATAGTTCTCGGACGACGTCTCCCGCGAGACCAGGAGGTTGATGTCCATCCCGTTCGCGGCGGCGACGTCGGCGACGGCGCAGACAATCTGCGAGAAATAGAAGCTGTCGAAGATGTGGGAGCGGTACGGCATCACGAGGCCGATCGTGTCCGGCGGTCGGCGCAAGGCCAGCGAAACGGCCTGCCGGTTCGGGCGGAAGCGGCGTGTGCGGGCGATCTCGAGGACGCGTTGGCGGGTGTCTTCGCTCACCTTGTTGAGCGCAGTGTTGTTGATCACGCGTGAAACGGTCGTGATCGATACCCCGGCTTCATCCGCAATATCACGCAAAGACATCTGACTGGCGACCCCGCTCCAGCTTATAGGTTTAGCGCTTTCCCTATCAAGCCATTAATGAGTGCGAAACATACAGGGAAAGCGCTAAACCTAGATTACCAGAAGGGCCGATGATCTGTCCACATGTTTTTTTCGTTTTTTTGCCAATCGAAGAAAACGGTTGCCCGTCTGGTCACGGTCGTGATAACATGGCGGTCAACTGGGCGCAAGAATGCTATTCCGGAGGACCCCGATGTACCGCATTCCCGTATGGCCGTTGTCGTTCGTCTTATGCCTGTCCTGCCCACCCCCATCGCTTTCGGCGCAGTGGGATCGCCTGGGTCCCGATGGCGGCCGGATCCCCGCGCTGTCTGCCGCTCCGTCCAACCCGAGGATCGTCTACGCGGGGAACGCCTTCGTGTATCGCTCCGACGACGGCGGCGCAAGCTGGGCGCGAACCTCGGATGTGTTTCCAATATCCGGCCCCGACGTCGCACCGCCTTTCGTCCGCTCCATCGCCGTGAGCCCGGCGGACCCCAATCGCGTTGCCGTCGGCTCACCCCGCGGGCTCTACCTCACCACGGATGGCGGGGTGACGTGGAAACAGGCGCCGGGAGTCACAGCGGATATCGCATCGGTCTCGTTCTCGATGAACGGGAAGCAACTGCTGGCGTCGTCCGGAAACACGATGTATCGCAGCCAGAACGCCGGCGACACCTGGGCCACGCTCTCCGTGCCCACCATGTGCGCGATGACTTGGGACCCGAAGGTTCCGGCGGCGCTGGTTGGGCTGCGGGCGGTCCCCGATGGCTCCGGGCGGCAGCTATACCGGTCGGATGACGGCGGGTCCTGGTATGCGTTCTCGTCGTTCAGCGGGGTGCCGCTGAACGCGGTCCGGCCGGGCCTCACCGGAGACGCGTTCTACGCGTCTTCTTCGGACGCCACCGCCGGCGGTTTGTGGCGAGTGGCCAGGAATGGCGTGTCGTCGCAGGTTTGCGCCTATCCGGTCGCCGCCCAGGCGACGACGCAGGTGTCCCCCTCCTGCTTGCTGGTGGCGAGGGCGACGGGATCCCCGGCGGTGGCGAGAACCTGTGACGACGGCGGATACTGGGATCCGCTGTACGTGGGCTTCACGGCGCGCGGCGCTTTGGCGCTGACCTTCGGCCCCGATTGGACTCCGTTGGCCGGCACGGAACGCGGCGGCGTGATGGCGAACGACCAGAGTTTCGTCTGGCACCCGTCCAACACCGGCCTCGCGGCGGCGACAGTGACGGGAGCCTGCCAGTCCCCCGCCAACCCGAGCGTGATTCTGGCCGCGGCGACCGACGGCCTGTACCGAAGCTCCAACGACGGAGACTCGTGGACCATGTGCCATGGCTCGCTCACGCGATCGATCCTGGGCGTATCCCCGGCCCTCGCGGGACGCGTCTGGCATACGGGGGCACAGGGGCTCGAGAAGAGCGACGATTGGGGCGTGATGTGGCAGCATTTCACCACCGGCCTTCCCGCGACCATCGATATCGCCCGCATCGTGCCGCATCCCACGCTGGAGAACACGGTTTTCATCGTGACAGCGGGCGGCGCGGTATACCAGAACACTACCGGTAATCCGAACTGGGTGCAGAGATTCGCGGCGTGGCCCAGCCCGCCGTCATCGCCGCCCGACCTGGTTATTTCGCCGGTGAACGGCTCGACGGTGTATGCGACCCGGCCGGACGGGATCTACCGGAGCACCGACGGCGGGGCGCACTGGACACTGCGGACGGCTTCGGTTCCGGCCGGCGCGATGTTGTGCGCCGGGCGGACGAGTGCGGACATCCTTTATCGCGCCTCCACAATCGGGACCACGGCCTATGTGACGCGATCAACCGACGGCGGGGCGACCTGGGCGGTGATCCGCCAGGAGACCGGCGCGAGCAACAGCGCATTCGCCGCGTCGTTTCTGGCCATCGATCCGCGCCAGCCGAACCGGTTCCTGCTGGGCACCAACCGCGGGCTGCGGATCAGCGACGACGCGGGCGCCACCTGGCGCGTCGAGTCGATCGGGACCGCGGGCATTTTCACCATGGCCTGGGCGCCGTACGGCACAGCGGGTGATCTGCTGGCCACCGGCGGCGCCGGCTTGCTACGCTACAGACCCCCGTCCCGCTCCTCGATGTCCGCGCCAGACGCGGTCCGCATACTGGCGTTGGCGCTCTCCCCCACCCTGCCCTCACAAGCCGATCTGGATTTCGCCGATCTGAACGACGATGGACGAATCACGCTGGCCGACGCCGACCTTGCGCTCCGCTCCGCCACCGGACCGTAGGAGCGAGGGGACGATACGGAGAGGGGCAGACGCGGCGAACACGGCCGTGGGCCTGTGGGGCCCACGGCCGTGCTGTTGTAGAACCTCAGATTACCGTCGGTTGCGGCGTCGAGCGCCGAGCACCACGGCAAGGCCCGTCGCGATCAGCGACATCGTGCCGGGTTCCGGCACAGTTGGGTTCGGAATCGTGTCTGCCTGCACAGCGAGGTCGGTACCGATGTTCGTGCCCTGGGTACCGCCTACGTACCGGATGAAGGCGCCCGTGGTGCGGTTGACCTCAAACACGCCTCCGGTATCACTGGATTCGTACATCTGTCCGGAGATGCGGTTGAACGCGAGGCCGTCCAGGCCGAGCGCGGGAAACGCTGTGTTGTAGTTGAAGGTCTGGTGGTTCCCGCCAAGAGCGGCGCCACCATTGATGCGATAGATGGTACTTCCGCCGTTTCCGGTTCCCAGAAGGTCGCCGCTAATCGGGTCGAACGCAAGGTCGGTATAGAACGCATTACCTCCGCCGAACGTCCCGACCAGATCGGTCGTCGCGGTGCCGGGGTGGAACCGGAGGAGACCGTTTGCCGGGAAGTGGGCATTGTTGTTCTGGTAGGCCGTGAAGTACAGATTGCCGTCAGGGCCGGCGGTAAGGCCGTCCAGATTGCCGCCCAGACCCGTGGATCCCAGCGATGACAGGTTGGTAATCACGCCACCGCTGGATACGATGTTTGTCGAGTCCAGACGGAACATATGGACGTCGTCCTGGTACCGGCGCATGAAATAGAGGTTTTTGTCCGGGGTCTCCGCAATCGTAGACCACCCCGTTCCGACATCCCCGAGAACCGGGTCCCTGAGCCGTCCCATGTCCTGCTTCGTGTCCTGGGTGACGTTAATTTGCCATAGATGCCCATTCCCGGCATCGGCCATGGCCCACACAACCTCGTCGGCGCGCGCGGCCTGGGCCGCGAGTACCATCAACCCGCACAAGACGGGTAGCCGCAGATCATACATCTCAGTTAGTCCTTTCCCGCTCGAGTATAAGCGGCATTAATGCCCGTTTGCTGGGCGAGCAATAAATAGGCCAATTCCAGAGCGGGTCCGCGCCCAACTATTTGTGAGCCGGGGGCGCCGGACGGAGACCGCCGCACCCGCATCCGCAGCCGCCTTGCCGGCGGTTTCACGCTTTCGTTCTGAAGGCGTCGGGAGCAGTATCATGGTTGAACGGTTTTATCTGCTCCCTCCCGGTCCAGATATACTGAATTCAGGAGGTAACCATGAATCATCGCACGTTGGGTCGGACAGGATTGGAAGTGACTGATATCGGGCTGGGGGCGCTGGAGATCGGTCGCCCATGGGGCATCAAATCGGCGGTTGACCCCGGGATGCCGCCGTCGCTTCAGGAGGTGGACAGCCTGCTCCGCCGAGCGCTGGATCTCGGGATCAATTTCATCGACACCGCCGCCGCGTACGAGGACAGCGAAGAGCGCATCGGCCAGACCATACCGGACCGCCGGGGCGACTACTACCTGGCAACCAAATTCGGCGAGCGCTTCAAGACCGGCGAAGGCAGTCACTACGATTTCAGCGCGCCCGCGGCCGAAGCGTTTCTCGAACACAGCCTGCGCGTGTTGAAGACCGACTATGTGGACCTCTGGCAGATCCATTGCGGGGCAAACGACACCCAGACCGTGACGAGCGAAGAGACGATGGGCGCGATGGTCCGCGCGAAGGAAGCGGGCAAGGCCCGGTTCCTGGGCGTGTCCCCCGGCACCGTGGAGGCCGCGATGGCCACGATCGAGATGGGGATCTACGACACGCTGCAACTCACGTACAACATCTTCGACCGCACCATGGAGACCTCCGGCGTCCTTGCGGCGGCGAAGAAAGCGGGACTCGGCGTCATTTTGAAGTGGCCGCTGGGCGGAGGCTCGCTGACCCCGAAGTACGCGCGCCTGGATGCGGCAAAGGACAAACGGGTCGCCAAATCGGAGAAGCTGAAGGCCATCGCCGAGAGCCATGGCATGACGCTGACGGATATGGCGTTCCGCTTCCTGCTGACCAACGACTGCGTGAGCACCCTCATCGCGGGCACCCGAAGGATCGAGCACCTGGAATCCAACGTGAAGAACAGCGGCCTGACGCTGGACTCAAGCGTGATGGCGGAGATTGACGGAATACAATAAACGATGAACGATGAGCGATGAACGATGAATGGCCGTCCGGGAAATGGGTCCGGGAGCTCATCGTTCATCGCTCATCGTTCATCATTCTCTTGGCTCGGTCCAGGTCGGCGGGGGTGTCGATGCCCAGGGCGCGTTCGGGGACGTCCACCACGTGGATGCCGGCGCCGTGTTCCAGCGCGCGGAGCTGCTCGAGGCTTTCGGCCTTTTCCAGGGGGGTGGGAGGCCAGGATGCGAATTGCAGCAGGAATTCGCGGCGGTAGGCATACAGCCCGAGATGCAGCCGATAGGTAACCGGACCGTTGCCGGCGTCCCGCAGGTATGGGATGGGATGCCGGCTGAAGTACAGAGCGCGGCCGCCCGCTGTGACAACGGCCTTCACGACGTTCGGGTCAGCCGCTTCGGACGCATCCGTGGTGGTCACGCAAGCGGTGGTCATCATGATGTGCGATGGCGCCGTATCGAACGGCTGCACCACGGCATCAATCGTTGCGGGGTTGATGAACGGTTCATCGCCCTGGATGTTCACGATGATTTCCGCGTCGAGGCCGCGCGCCACTTCCGCCAGGCGATCCGTTCCGCTGGGGTGATCCGCGCGCGTCATAACCACGCCGCCGCCGAAACCGCGGACCGCGGCGGCTATGCGATCATCATCGGTGGCGATAAGCACCTGTTCCAACCGTCGGCAGCGTTTCGCGGCCTCCCAGGTCCACTGGATGAGCGGCTTGCCGCCGAGATCGACCAGCGGCTTGCCGGGGAAGCGGGTGCTGGCGAAGCGCGCGGGGATGATGCCAACGGCTCTCACGCGCACCGCTCCTTAACCGTGGCGATGATGTCTGTCGTGCTGAAGCCGTCCACGAAATGCACGATCTCCACGCGGCCGCCGTGGGCCCGCACGACCGGGGTTTCGGGCATGGCTTCCACGTCGTAATCGCCGCCTTTGACATGCACGTCCGGTTCCAGGACGGCCACGGACTCGTTGGGGAGGTCCTCATCGAAGATGATCACGTAAGAGACCATCCCGAGGGCGGCCACCATCTCAGCGCGCTCCCGTTCCGGGACGATGGGGCGTTTGGGGCCTTTGAGGCGGGTCGTGGACGCGTCCGAATTGACGCCGACCACGAGGATATCCCCGAACGCCCGCGCGGCCTCCAGCGTGCGTACGTGGCCGACATGGAGGATATCGAAGCAGCCGTTTGTGAAGACCACGGTCCTGCCGTCCCGAGGCCTTCGAAGCAGGTTCGCCAGAGCCTGACGATCGACCACTTTGTCACGTGCGGGGATCACGGTCGGCCCGCCAGTCGAAGCATCTCCTCGCGGGTAACCGGGGCGACGCCAAGTTTCGTCACCTTCGCGTTGCCGGCGAGGTTGCCGACCGCGGCGGCATCGGCGAACGCGGCGCCGGAGGCCAGGGCCATCGTGGCCGCGCCGATCACGGCGTCTCCCGCGCCGGCCACGTCGTAGACCTCCACCGGGTGCGCCGGCAGAAGGAGGGGCGCGGCGCCCGCTGTGAACAGTACCACCCCGTTCGGGCCCCGGGTAATCAGCAGGCCGTCACAGTCCAATTGCGCGCGGAGGTCCGCTCCCACGGTCAAGAGCGCCGCTTCATCGGTGATGCTCGTGTTGGCGGCGCGTTCCGCCTCGTGCACGTTCAGCGTCAGGAATGTGGCGCCGTGAAATGGGGCGACCCGCGGCGGTTTCAGGTTGGCGGCCACCGGCTTTCCGTGCCGGCGGGCCAGCGCTATGATCTCGCGGACCAGGGCCTCGGTCAGCGCGCCCTTCGCGTAGTCGGAGAGGATGACCGCATCGACCGTTGGAAGCGCGTTTCGGACGAACGCCGCCATCCCGTCCAGCGCATCGCCGTCGACGGGCGCGCGGGTTTCGCGGTCAACGCGCACGACTTGCTGGCTGTGGGCGACGATTCGGGTTTTGACGGTTGTGGGCCGGTCCTTCGCGACGACGAGGCCGCTCCCGTCCGCGCCGATCGCGGCGACCTGCGCGTGCACGACGGCCCCGTTCGGATCATCACCGACGACGCCGCAGACGATGCAACGGCCGCCCATCGCCTGGACGTTGTTGGCCACGTTGCCCGCACCGCCAAGCCGCCAGTCGGTGCTGTTCACTTCCACCACCATCACGGGCGCTTCCGGCGAGATGCGGTTCACCTGGCCCCAGACGTATTCGTCCAGCATCACATCGCCGACGACGAGGATGCGGCGGGATCCAAAACCATCGAGCAGGCTACCCAGTTTACTGCGTGTCATCATCGTTGAGCCGCCTCTCTCACCGCCCAGGCGATCAGCGGGACCATGATTTCGTTGTGGCCGGTGAGCGCAAATCCGCGCCCGCCCATTTCCTTGACACGGTACACAATCTGGGTGCCGCTGCGGTACTGCTGGAGAAAATCGAGGTTCACGCCGGTGAAGTCCGTGAGTTCGGTCGTGTTCCGCAGGATGGCCATCGCCTTGAGAAGAACTTCCGGCAGGATCACCGCGGAGCCGACGTTGAGCAGCACACCGCCGCGATTCAGGCCGCGCATGTGCTCCGTGAGGATCCGGAAATCGCGCAGGCTGGCGTCTCCCAAAGCCGCGCCCTCGGCATCGGCCCGCATCGTGTGGATATCCGTGCCCACCCCAACGTGGACGGTTGCGGGGATGCCCAGCCGGTATGCGCTCGCGAAGATGCTGATGGCGGCATGGGGCGCGTCCTGAAGGGCCTGTCCAACCGTTTCGCCGTAGCCCTGCCCCGAGGCCATCGCGCGTTTGGCGATGGCGTTGATCTCCGCGTTCGCCTCTTCCGCCATCCCGAACCGGCCGTCCCGCAGGCCCTCGACCACGTCCTCGCTGGTAGCGCCGAAGCGCGCCATCTCGAGGTCGTGAATCACGCCGGCGCCGTTAAGGGCTATCGCGGTGATGAAGCCCTGCTCCATCAGATCGATGACCACCGGGCTGAGGCCGATCTTGACCGTGTGGGCGCCGGTGGCGAACACGATCGCCTTCCCGTTTCGCCGCGCCAGCACGATCGCCGAAACGACTTCGCGAAGTCCGTGCGCTCCGAGGGTCCGGGGGAGCGAATCGAGGAACTCGGTCACGCTCCGGCCCAGCGCAATGGGGCGGCCGAGATCGGTGAGGGCGACCTTGCTGGCGCGATCCGCCATGGGATAGGTCGTGACAGATGAGAGATCGAATTGTGGATATCTGGAAGGCATATTACGATGGAGATGATTCAGGGACGGCCGCCCCGGCACTGAAGCCCTTCGGACGACGGAGACAGCGACCGGGCACTGAAGTACCCGTCTGGAGGGCCTTCGGCCAATCGTCCTTCGGACGACGGAAATGGGTAGTAGTTCCGCCCGTTGGTGTCTGTATGGATGAAGTCTGCGGTCAGAATCACTCGTTGTGGAGACAGGCGCCAACTCATGCGGCGCCGCCGAAAATGGCGCGTTCGGTGATCTCGCAGACGATGTGACCGATGGTGATGTGGCACTCCTGGATGCGCGGCACATTGTGCGTGGGGACCACGATCACGAGATCGGATACGTCCGACAGGGATTCGCCGCCCGCGCCGGTGAGGGCGACGGTTCGCGCGCCCTTTTCGCGCGCCAGGCGCAAGCCCTCGCGAACGTTGACCGAGCGGCCGCTTGTGGTTAATCCCACCGTCAGGTCCTTCGCCGTGACCCAGGCTTCCACCTGGCGCCGGAAGATCGTGTCGTAGCCGTAATCGTTGGCAAGCGCGGTGATGACGCTGGTTTCGGAGAAGGCCATGGCCGGCAGCGCGCGGCGCTCCATCTTGTAGCGTCCGACGAGTTCCTCGGCGATGTGGTTGGCATCGCACATGGACCCGCCATTACCGAAGAGCACAACCTTACCGCCGCCGCGGTACGTCTCCGTCATCCACTCCGCGAAATGGGCGATCTGTGCCGCCATCGTCTCCGCAAGCGCCGTTTTTACCGCCGCGCTCTCGCGCAGCATCTCCGTCAATGTGTTCTGCATACCGCCATATCATGAGCATACGGAGGGGAGCAAGGCAATCTTGAGCGGTGTCATTGGCGGTTAGACGTTCACTCGGCGCCGACATCCAGGACGATACGGTAGCGCGCATTGCCGGCCTTCAGGTGCGCAATGGCATCGTTGACCCTGGCCAGCGGGAAGTGCTCAACCTGCGGCCTGATGGCGTGACGGCCGGCAAAATCGAGCATTGTCGCGATTGTGACCGGAGCACCGGTGGGGGAGCCGGAGATGCTCCGCTGACCCAAGATCAAGTCGAAGGCACCTACCGGAATCGGCTCCGGAACGGCGCCCAGTATGTGCATTCGTCCGAGCGGCGCCAACGTGGCCATCAGCGCGGACCAATCGAGCGGGACGTTCACGGTGACCAACAGAACATCGAGAGACCCTGTCAGCGCACGGATCGCGTCTGCATCCCTGCTGGAAACCACGTGATGCGCGCCGAATTCCCTCGCCTCGTCGTACTTGGTTGCGCTGGAGGTGAAGGCGGTGACCTCGCAGCCCCAGGCTGTGGCGAACTTCACGGCCATATGTCCGAGCCCGCCAATGCCGACGATGCCGACGCGTTCCGTTGGCTTTACGTTCAACGCCACAAGGGGCGCGAACACGGTAGTGCCGCCGCAGAGCAGGGGGCCGGCAGAGGAGGCTTCCACCGTTTCCGGAATCGGAATGGCCCATGCCCAATGGGTGCGGATGCGGTCGGCGTAACCCCCATGGTGGCCGACAATTGTGGCCGTGCTTGTGGCGCATAGATGCTGATTACCGGACAGGCATTGCGCGCATGCCATGCAACTTCCCGAGTACCAGCCAACGCCCACACGCTGCCCGACGGCGAGCCCCTTCGCCTGCTCGCCCAGCGCAGTAATCCGCCCGATCACTTCGTGGCCCGGAACAACGGGAAACGTGGACATCCCCCATTCATCGTCGAGGATAGAGAGGTCGGAGTGGCAGACGCCGCAGTACTCGACGCTGACTTCCACATCGTCGGGGCCAATCGGACCCGGGTCGTATTCGTAGGGGACCAGTGCCTGCTTTGCACCGAGGGCAGCCCACGCGTGAATCATGCTCATTTCGTTCTCCTCCATCAAACCGACGAATCGGGCGACAGCATGCCCGCGACCGCCCCTCCGCGACGAGCCTGAGTTTCGGCTCGGGTAAACGGCGAAAGGCGGTCGGTTGACCGCCTCGCAGATGAAACAGGACCCGTTCCGGAATAGTTCACAGCCTGCGGAAACCCGGTGGGGACGGGTTGTCTCATTCCGGTGTTTGACCAACGGGGCGGCGCGGGTGTATGTATGCTTTAGGAGATTTCAGAGATGAAGACAGTCTTGTTCGTGTGCGGGCATAACGCGGGGCGGAGCCAGATGGCGGAGGCGTTCACAAACGCCGTGGCGGACGAGCGCGCTCTCGCGGTTCGCGGGGTGTCCGGCGGGACAACGCCTGCTGATAGCCTGAACCCCGCCGTCGTGGAAGCGATGGCCGAAATCGGCGTGCCGCTTGCGGGGAAGAAGCCGAAGATGCTGACCGCCGAGATGGCGGATGAAGCCGACCGCATCATCACCATGGGCTGCGGCGTGAGCGTGGAATCGTGCCCGGCGCGCGTGTACGTTTGCGAAGACTGGAGCCTGGACGACCCCGCCGGCCAACCGATCGAGCGCGTGCGCGTGATCCGCGACCAGATCCGCGCGAAGGTGGACGAACTGCTCAGCGAGTGGGGATGATTCAAGGGGGGGCAGCATCCAGCATCCAGCATCCAGCATTCAGGGGGCAGGATTCAGGGGGCAGCATCCAGCATCCAGCATCCAGCATTCAGGATTCTGGGTTCAGGGGGCAGGATTCTGGGTTCAGGGGGCAGGATTCAGGGTTCAGGATTCAGGATTTCGGGTCTGGGGTTCAGGATTCCGTCCGGTATCAGGGTTCTGCCTTCTGAATCCTGCCTCCTGAATTCTTTCCAGCGTTACCAAACCCCTTTTTACGCGTAACGCGAAGGCTCCGTGGAGGTGGCATTCGCGCTGGGCGGTGCGCACCGCCCATAGCAGGCGTTCTACGTTATCGAAAGCGAGGGCCTTCCCCGTTCCGCCAGCGGCGCGAAGGAGTTTTCGCGCGACCCTCCGCCGGAGCGCCAACGGGAGGGCCAGAAGCGCCTCGGCCTGCAGGCGAAAAGTCCCGTCGGTTTCGTCGAACGGACACACCTTTTCGGCGGCCGCCTCCAGTACCGTTTCATCCTCCCGCGCGAGGTCGGCAAGGTTGGCCAGCGCGTCACGGATTGCGGGGTTGAACTCGCGTTCCAGAAGCGGCAGAAGCACGTGCCTCACGCGGTTTCGGGGGTAGCGCGGGTCGGCGTTGGCCGGGTCATCGAGGGTCACCAGGCCGCGCTCCTCACAGAATGCCGCGGTCTGGGCGCGCCTGACTTCCAGCAGGGGCCGCCACAGCCACACCGGCGCACGGCTCTCCGGCGGGACGGCCAGGCGCGCGGGGAAGATACCGCCCAACCCCTCGATGCCGGTGCCCGCAACGATCCGCAGGAGAAGGGTCTCGGCCTGATCGTCCAGCGTGTGGCCGGTGCAGATCGCGTGGGCGCCGTGCTCCGCGGCGACGTCGTACAGGCAGCCATAACGGGCCAGGCGGCCGGCGACCTCCAGCGAGACCTTTTGCGCGCCGGCGATGCCCGGCACGTCCATATAGCCAACGCTGAGCGGGACGCCCAAATCGTCACAGGCTGCCTGCAGACGGGTGACATCATCGTCCGCTTCCGCGCGCATCCCGTGGTGGACGTGCGCGACCCGCAACGCATATCCCAGTTCGTGACGCAGCGATGCCATGGAGTGCAGCAACGCGAGCGAGTCGGCCCCGCCGGATACCGCTGCTATGAGGGTCGCGTCCGCCGGGACGGCGTGGGATTCCATGAATCGGCGGACGGCGGTGTAGACAGGGCAGATCATGGGATTATCGCCCGGCCACCGAAGCTCTGGAAACCGGGCCGGAGACGGGCTTTCCGCCGCCTGCTGCGCGAGCGGTTGCCGCGCGAGGCACGGCATCCAGCCAAGACATATCCTGGCGCCAGTCCGTGATGATAACCGGCCGCCCTACAGTGCTGTCCTGAAACAGGGTCTGCGCGTGGCGTCTGGGCAGGCGGACGCACCCGTGAGAGGCGGGCCTTCCCAACTGGCGCAGAGCGGTGCTTGCGTGGATCGCCTGTCCGCCGCTGAAGAACAGGGCGAAGGGCATATCCACGTCATAGAGCAGGGAATGGTGTTCTTTCTGGCGGCTATAGACGTTGAACCACCCCGCACGGGTGTCGTAGTCGATCTGGCCGGTAGACACGAGGTAACGCTGCCGCAGCCGCCCGTCCCGGAACGCCCACAGCCGCTGATTCTTCTTGCTGACGACGATGGCGTCTCCGGGAACGACGTGGATCGGGAGCACTTTGCTCACCAATTGCCCGCTCTCTACCGCGGAGGCCCTCACCCGGAGGTAAAGGGTCGTACGCGGCACGTCCGGGAGCGCCCACGAGAAATGGGAGTCGGTGATATTGTCCGCCAGCAGCGTGTTGAACGATTTGCCGTCCTCCGAGAGCGCGACGCTGTAGGTGACGCCCAGCGGTACGGCGCCGGTCCAGTCCAGTGTGATGGTCGCCGGACGGAAGAACAGGGTGTTGGGCGCCGGCGAGGCCCACGCCAGGCCGGTCTTCGGTTTGGGCTTGACGCCCGGCTTGATCGCCGGAGGCGCCGGGAGCAGACGGATGGCGGCGCTGGGGCCAGGGCCAGGGGACGCATCGCTTTCGTCCGCAATCGCCGTCCCGCTCCCCAGCCCCATAAGCAGGGCTAATATCAGTCCAATCGGTTGTCGCATGGTATGTATGGGATCACCTGGTGTATCATTGCGACGAGTCCCTCCGGTGTCAATGCGGAGGACGCAGAGTGGCAGGGGATTCCGGAGCCTGGTCTCCGCCCTGACTAGTGACTACTTTCTACTTCCATGATACACAACGTACGGAGGGCAGGGATATGGCGGGCATCCTGACGGAAGGGCTGGTGCGGTCAGAACTGGCGGAGCTGCCGGGCTGGACGTATGAGCATGGCGAGATCGTGAAGGAGTTCACGTTCGATGGATTCGCCGAAGCGCTGGAATTCGTGAACGCGGTTGGCGACGAGGCCGAGGCAGCCGACCATCATCCGGACATCGATATCCGGTGGAACAAGGTCACGCTGCGGTTGTCCACCCATAGCGAGGGAGGAGTGACCGAAAAAGACACCGCGCTGGCGCGGAAGATCGAAGGGGTGCTTGAGGCTCCCGCCGAAAGCCCCGGGGCATGAATGCCCCGGCAAAGGCGTTCGGCGGCTCCGGGGCATGAATGCCCCGGCAAAGGGCCTTCGGCCACAATGCCCTTGAAAGGGCTGGAGGAGCGGCGGCGGCTCCGGGGCATGAATGCCCCGGCAAGAGGCCTTCGGCCACAATGCCCTTGAAAGGGCTGGAGGAGCGGCGCGGCTCCGGGGCATGAATGCCCCGGCAAGAGGCCTTCGGCTCCGAGGCATGAATGCCCCGGCAAAGGGCCTTCGGCCACAATGCCCTTGAAAGGGCTGGAGGAGCGGCGGAGTCGGATTGCCGGATTGAGAGTTCTGTGAGCATCCGACGATGCCCCACTCCTCCATTTCCCCATCACTCCGTTTCCCAATTTCCCCATTTCCCCATCGCCCCGTTTCCCCATTTCCTCACCTCGCCATTTCCTCATCGCCCCAGTCGGGTGCTACCATACGACAAGAGTTACGGTTTGCTTTTAAGCCCGTCCCGTGAGGCAGGCAAGGCGGCCACGCAAGGTCCGTACGGACGCTTGCCTGACCTTCTCGCCTTACGGTGGGAAGGTTTTTCGTTTTTCAGGGGGTATGCAGCCATGGATGAAACCCAGGGTCGCCGCGTAATGGACGCGGATGAGATGCGCCGTTCACTGGTGCGCATCGCTCACGAAATCATCGAGAAGAACAAAGGCGCCGAGAACGTTGCGCTCGTGGGCATCCGACGCCGCGGCGTGCCCCTGGCGGACCGTCTGGCCGCCGCCATCAAGCAGATCGAGGGGATCGATGTGGCGACAGGCACGCTGGATATCGCGCTCTACCGCGACGATATCAAGCTGCGCCAGCCGGTGGTCGGGCCTACGGCGATCACATTCCCGCTGGAGGACAAGGCGATCGTCCTGGTGGACGACGTGTTCTACACGGGCCGCACCGCGCGCAGCGCGCTGAACGCCCTGATGGACCTGGGCCGCCCGCTGGCCATCCAGTTGGCCGTGCTGATCGACCGCGGGCATCGCGAACTGCCGATCCGCCCGGATTTCGTCGGCAAGAACATACCGACCGCCCGCTCCGAGTCCATCGAGGTGAAGGTCGAGGGCATCGACCAGGAGAACTCGGTGTACCTGATGAAGATCAGTGTAGAGGAGAGCCACGTCTGAACGATGAAGGCGGAACGATGAACGATGAACGGCCGGAGGGTCGGTTGGACAAGACGAGCGACCTTCCTCAAAGAACCAAGAGATTTGCGCTTTCCGTGATCAGGCTCTTTGCCGAGGTGCCGAAACGCGCAGATGCACAAGTGATCGCCCGGCAGATGGTTCGCAGCGGGACATCTGTAGGAGCCAATTACCGTGAGGCGCACCGAGCACGCACAACGGCCGAGTTCATCAGCAAGTTGGAGGTCGTACTGCAGGAACTGGACGAAACGGCCTTCTGGTTCGAGTTGCTGATCGAGGGTTGCGGAATGCCGACCGACTTGGTTGGCCCACTTCAGTGTGAAGCTGAGGAGTTGATATGCATTACGGTAGCTTCCGTCAAGACTGCCAAGACCCGGTTAGCGCGTTGAGCGTTCATCGTTCATCGTTCCGACTTCATCATTCGGTGCCACTGCCATGAATCTTGCTAAACAAAGCGTATTGGAGCTTCAGCCGATGCCGGCTGACCAGATCGGCCTGATTCTGGATACCGCGGAGTATTTCCGGGGCATCCTGGAGCGGCCGATTAAGAAGGTCCCCGTGCTGCGCGGCAAATCGGTATGCACGCTTTTCTATGAGGCGTCCACGCGGACGCGGACATCCTTTGAGATCGCCGCGAAGACGTTGAGCGCGGATACAAGCAGCGTCGCGGTTGCGGCGTCATCGGTCACGAAGGGCGAATCGCTGAAGGACACGTCGCTGACGCTGGCCGCGATGGGCATCGACGCGTTCGTGATCCGCCATCAGGCGAGCGGCGCCCCGCACAACGTGGCCAAATGGACGGGGCTGCCCGTCATTAACGCCGGCGACGGCCAGCACGAGCACCCATCCCAGGGACTGCTGGACATGCTGACGATCCGGCGCCACAAGGGCGACTGGAAGGGCCTGAAGGTGGCGATCGTCGGGGACATCCGGCACTCTCGCGTCGCGCGCAGCGATATGTGGGGGCTCACGCGGATGGGCGCGGAGGTGTGGCTGTGCGGCCCGAAACCGCTGCTGCCACCGGTGACCGACCACTGGCCCGCGCGGGTGACGACCAATATCGACGAAGCCCTTGACGGCGCGGACGTGGTGAACGTGCTTCGCATCCAGATGGAGCGGCAGGACCAGGGGCTTTTCCCCACGACGCGCGAATACCATCAGCGCTACGGCATCACAGCGGACCGCCTGAAGCGGTGCCAGGACGATGTGATGGTGATGCACCCCGGCCCCATGAACCGCGGGATCGAGATCAGCTCCGACGTTGCGGACGCGGACTATGCGGTCATAGATGAACAGGTGACAAACGGCGTTGCGGTGCGGATGGCGCTCCTTTACCTCGTTCTTGGTGGAGAGTTGACAAAGCTATGACGACCGGCGCAACGCCAGCGAAGCGCGGGACGGAGGGGCTCCCGGCAACCGTTCTGATCCTCGGCCTCGTGTCGCTGCTCATCGACATCGCGTCGGAGATGGTGTACCCTATTCTCCCCGTCTTCCTTACGGTTGCTCTCGGCGCGTCGCCGATGGCGATGGGGTCGATCGAGGCGGGCGCGGAGGCCATCCCGAGCCTTCTCAAGGGCATGTTCGGCAGGCTGGCAGACAAGCCGCGGCGGCGGAAGCCCCTGGCCGTGGCGGGATACGGGCTGTCCGCCCTGGGCAAAGGCGTGCTGGTGGCGGCAACAGGCCCGATGGGCGTGCTGGCGTCGCGATGGATGGACCGTGTTGGCAAAGGTGTCCGGACCGCACCGCGGGACGCCATCATCGCGGCCGTGGCCCCGAAGGGCAAGGCGGGCAAGGCGTTCGGAGTGCATCGAGCCATGGATTCGGCGGGCGCCGCCATCGGCCCGCTCCTGGCGTTTTTGTTCTTGAGGTCGCACGCCGCGACCAGGACGGCGGATTTCCGCCTGCCATTCATGGCGGCAACGGTTTTCGCGGTGGCCGGCACGCTGGTCCTGGCGTTCTTCGTAAAGGACGTGGCGGCCCAGGCGCCTAAGAAGGAGGCCGCACCGAAGGTTGCGCTGCCCTCTACGTTCTGGGTGGTGCTCATCGCGGGAACGGTGTTCTCACTGGGCAATTCATCAGACACGTTCCTGCTGCTGCGCACAAGCCAACTGGGCGTAAGCGCAGCGACGGTCGCGCTGATCTGGGCGTTGTACAGCGCCGTGTACTCGGTGGCCTCGATTCCGCTGGGCGCTCTGTCCGACCGGATTGGCGCCAAACGCGTGCTGGCGGCGGGCTATGTGATTTTCGCGGGCGTTTACCTGAGTTTCGCGTTCGTCCACGACGTCAGGGCGATCTGGGGCCTCTGGGCGGTGTACGGACTGTACATCGCAGCAACGGACGGAGTGCAGAAGGCCCTGGTGGCACGGGTTGTGGGCCCGGAGCGCCGCGCATCGGCGTACGGGGTTCTGGGAATGTTCACCGGCGTCGCGGTGCTCCCCGCGAGCCTGATGACCGGTTGGCTGTATACGCGCCAAGGACCGGCGGTGGCCTTCGGCCTGAGCTCCGCTCTTGCCGTCCTGGCCGCGGTAGTCCTGGCGACGGTGCGCCTGAAGGAGGCTGTCTGACGTGAGTTCATTGCTGCTGAAGAACGGTCGCATCATCGACCCGGCTCAGGGTCTTGACGTGGTAGGCGACGTGCTGGTCACCGACGGGCGGATCGCGGCGGTCGGCGCGGTTGCGGCGCCGAGGGGCGTTGAGACCATCCAGTGCGACGGGTGGATCATCTGCCCCGGCTTCGTGGACCTGCATACACACCTTCGCGAGCCGGGCCAGGAGCACAAAGAGACCATCGCTACCGGCACGCGCGCCGCGGCGGCGGGAGGTTTCACCACGGTCTGCTGCATGCCCAACACGACCCCGATGATCGATAACGCCTCGGTTGTCCGGGATATACGCGACAAGGCAGCGCGCGAGGGCGTTGTGAAGGTTGGCGTGAACGCCAGCATCGTCCGCGACTACGACGAGACGAAAATGGCCGAGATGGCGGACATGATCGAGGCCGGCGCGGTGGCCGTCACGGACGACGCCTTCCCCGTGCAGAATTCCGAGCGGATGCGCCGCATCATCGAGTACCTGGCGCCGCTGGACCGGGTGCTGATGGTGCATTGCGAGGACAAGCCGCTGACGAAGGGCGCCAGCATGCACGAGGGCGCGGTGAGCAGCACCCTGGGGCTTACCGGCATGCCGTCGCTGGCGGAAGAGACGATGGTCGCCCGCAACATCGCGCTGGCCGAGGCGGCGGGCGCGAGACTCCATATTTGCCACATCAGCACGGCGGGGGCGGTGGAAATGGTTCGCCGGGCCAAGGCGCGCGGCGCGAAAGTGACCGCCGAAGCCTGCCCGCATCACTTCGCGCTCACCGATGAGGCCGTTACCGGTTACGACACCAACACGAAGATGAACCCGCCGCTCCGCACCGCCACGGACGCGGATGCGGTCAAAGCCGGCCTCGCCGACGGGACGATCGACTGCATCGCTACCGATCACGCGCCACACGCGCGTGAGGAGAAGGAAACGCCATTCGCGGATGCGGCCTTCGGTATCGTGGGGCTGGAAACGGCTCTCGGTCTCACGCTCAAGGTTCTGGTTCAGCCGGGCCTGCTGACAATCAACGAAGCGATCGCGAAACTGACCATTGAGCCGGTGGGCGTGCTGACCGGCGATCACGTGACCCTGGAGGAACTGGGCGTATCGTGGGGAACCCTGACGGAGGAAGCGCCTGCCGATGTCACCGTCTTCGACGCGGACGAGGAGTGGACCGTGGATCCCACGGCGCTGAACAGCAAGAGCAAGAACACGCCGTTCGGAGGCTGGGCGCTACCGGGCAAGATCATGTTGACCGTAGTGAACGGCACCGTCGTGCACGACGGGCGGGAAGGCTGAAGGGCCTGGCCGGAAACGATGAATGCGGAACGATGAACGATGAATGACCGGGTCGGAAACGATGAATGCCCCAGGCCGAAAACGATGAATGCGGAACGATGAACGATGAATGACCGGGTCGGAAACGATGAATGCGGAACGATGAACGATGAATGCCCGGGCAGGAAACGATGAATGCGGAACGATGAACGATGAATGACCGATTGTCGGCGAGGACGAGGTCAGATGAATGCCCGAATGTCGGCGAGGACGCCGACACTACTCCATCGTTTCGGGTTTGTGTGGTGAAATGAACATATGAAGGCGTTACTTGTACTAGAGGACGGGATGGTTTGGGAAGGGACCGGCATCGGTATGCCGGGCACTTCGCTGGGCGAGGTTGTGTTCAACACGAGCATGACCGGCTATCAGGAGATGCTGACCGATCCCTCGTATGCCGGGCAGATTCTGACGTTGACGTATCCCCTGATCGGGAACTACGGCGTAACGGACCTGGACGACGAATCGCTGGCGGTGCAGGTGTCCGGGTTGATCGTCCGCGAACTGGCGGAAGTGCCGAGCAACTGGCGGAGCGCGGGCACGCTGCAGGATTATCTCACCAGGACCGGGGTCGTGGGCCTGCAGGGCGTGGACACGCGGGCGCTGGCCCGGCACCTGCGGACCGCCGGCGTGATGATGGGAGCCGTTTCCACGGAGTATTCGGCGGAGGAGTTGGTGGCGCAGATCAAAGTCGCGCCCAATTACGGCACGTTCGATTTCGTGAAGGACCGCAGCGTGAAGGTCGCGACGCCGTGGACCGGCGGCATCGGCGACGATCCGGTGCGCGCCAAGTGGCTTAAGCGCGAAGGACGAGCACCGCACAAAGTCGCGCTCCTGGACCTGGGCGTGAAGCACAACATCATGCGGACCCTGGCCGATCTGGGGTGCGAGGTGACCGCCTGGCCGTGCGACAGCGCCGCCGAGGCGGTGCTCGAGACCATACCGGATGGCATCGTGGTTTCACCCGGCCCCGGCGATCCGGCGCAGCTCGGGTACCTGGTCAAGACCGTGAAAGCCTTCGCGGAGAGCGGCAAGCCGGTTCTGGGAATCTGCCTGGGACACCAACTGCTGGGCTATGCGTTCGGCGGTCGCACGTTCAAACTCCCGTTCGGCCACCGCGGGGCGAACCACCCGGTGAAAGACCTGGCGACGGGGCGCGTGAGCATCACGAGCCAGAACCACGGTTATGCGGTGGACGCTGCCGGGCTGGAGGGAAGCGGACTGGAGGTGAGCCGGCTGAACCTGAACGACAACACGGTCGAGGGGCTGAGGCACCGGGAGCTTCCCGTTTTCAGCATCCAGTACCACCCCGAAGCCAGCCCGGGGCCGCGCGACAGCATGGGGCTTTTTGAGGAATTCGTTTCAATGCTGGAAGAGCATCCAGCATCCAGCATCCAGCATTCAGGCCCGGAGGCCAAGCCATGAGCCTGACCGGCTACCAGGACCTTGTGGCCTGGCAGAAGGCAATGGATATGGTCGTTGCCGCCTACGCGTTGGCACAACGATTTCCGAAGACCGAGGTCTATGGTCTCGTAAGCCAACTGCAGCGATCCTCCGTTTCGGTGCCCGCCAATATCGCCGAAGGGCGCTCGCGCCGGAGAACCAAGGAGTTCCTTCACCACCTGGACATTGCCTATGGCTCCCTGGGCGAAACTGAGACGCATATCCATCTGGCGCTTCGGCTCGGCTTCGTTTCGGTGGAAGAGACAACCGCTTTCTTTGCGCTGTCCTCGGAGGTTGGCCGCCTTCTTAATGGACTGCTCAACTCCCTGACCGCGAAAGCCGATGACGCCCCTTCTGAAATCGGGGCCTGAATGCCGGATGCAGAATGCTGAATGCTGACGTGATGACTGATACCAAACGATATGTGCTGTTGTGGCTTGGCTCCGCGTTCATTGGTGTGAACGGGGGGTTTGCTGCGTATGTGGTGGCGGATGCCTTCGTGACGCTTCACGGGGTGTCACGCACGATCACGCTGTGGGCGGCATTCGTGCTGGCGTCACTTGTTGTGACAATCGCGGTCGGAAGAGCCCTCGTCCGTCTCGTCGCCAAACAACTGAACTGAATATCCCGAATCCTGAATCCTGAACCCTGAACCCTGAAATATGCCTAAAGACCCAACTATAAAGCGCGTGATGGTCATCGGCTCCGGGCCGATCATCATCGGCCAGGCCGCCGAATTTGACTATGCCGGCACGCAGGCCTGCACATCCCTTCGCGAGGAAGGCTGCGAGGTCATCCTCCTGAACTCAAACCCGGCGACCATCATGACCGACTTGGAGATGGCCGACCGCGTGTACGTGGAACCGCTGACGGTCGAGTTTGCCGAACTGGTGATCGCCAAAGAGCGGCCGGACGGCCTCGTCCCCACCCTGGGCGGCCAGACCGGGCTGAATCTGGCGACGGAACTCGCCGAGAAGGGCATCCTCGCCAAGTACGGGGTCAAACTGCTCGGGACGCAACTGGACGCGATCCAGAAAGCCGAGGACCGGGAGCTTTTCCGCACGCTGATGCGCGAGATCGGCGAACCAGTGCCGGAGTCGTGGATCGTGGAAACCGAGGAGGAACTGGCGGCGTGCGCGGACCACGGGGTTTGGCCCCTCATCGTGCGCCCCGCTTTTACGCTTGGCGGGACCGGCGGCGGCTTCGCGTATGACATCGAGCAATTGATGGATATCGGCCGCAAGGGCCTCACGCTCTCACCGCGCCACCAGGTGATGGTCGAGCGCTCGCTGCTGGGCTGGAAGGAAGTCGAGTACGAAGTGATGCGGGACGGCGCGGACACGTGCATCACGGTTTGCAACATGGAGAACTTCGACCCGATGGGCGTGCATACTGGTGACAGCATCGTCATCGCGCCCAGCCAGACTCTCAGCGACAAGGAATACCAGTTGCTGCGAACGGCGAGCATCAAGATCATCCGCGCGCTGGGCATCGAGGGCGGCTGCAACGTCCAGCTGGCGCTGGACCCTAATTCATACGACTACTTCGTGATCGAAGTGAATCCGCGCGTGTCACGCTCCTCGGCCCTGGCCAGCAAGGCGACCGGATACCCCATCGCCCGCGTTGCGGCGAAGATAGCGGTGGGGTTGAGGCTGGACGAGATCACCAACGCGGTCACGAAGAAGACGCTCGCCTGTTTTGAGCCAGCGTTGGACTACGTGGTGGTGAAGATACCCCGCTGGCCGTTCGACAAGTTCGTGCATGCGGACCGCGCGGTCACCACGCAGATGAAAGCCACCGGCGAGGTGATGGCCATCGCCCGCGTGTTCGAGAGCGCGCTGCTGAAAGCCATCCGCGGCCTCGAACAGGGCATCATAGGGCTCAGGCTGAAGGGCATCGGGCAGTGGTCGGAAATGCAACTGGAAGAATGCCTCAAGAACCCGACCGATG
The DNA here is from genome assembly GCA_036504095.1 of Armatimonadota bacterium. Lineage (NCBI taxonomy): Bacteria > Bacillati > Armatimonadota > Armatimonadota bacterium. Next base: position 52,646 of record DASXVS010000046.1, read on the forward strand.
AGCGCCTGTTCGCCGTCATCGAGGCGCTGCGACGCGATTGGCTGGTCCAGGAGATCCAGGACCTCAGCGCAATCGATCCGTGGTTCCTCGTGAAGTTGAAGGGGCTTGTCGAGCTTGAGGCCCGCCTGCGGCGCGTCGGCGACGCGGCCCGGACGTCCGGATCGCCGGATATGCCGGACGATCTGCTTGGAGAGGCGAAACGGAAAGGCTTCCCGGACCGCGAGATCGCCTACCTGACGGGGATAAAGGAAGCGGATATCCGGGCGCGCCGCAAGGAGATCGGCCTCGTGCCGGCGTACAAGATGGTTGACACCTGCGCCGCGGAGTTCGAGGCGCTGACGCCGTATTTCTACAGCAGTTACGAGCCGGCAGGCAACGACGAGGCGAGCGGATTTGGGGAGGGGTAGGATTGGACTGCCCCGACCGCCTGCTGTTCGGCGACAACCTGGCGCTGATGCGGGAGATGGCGGCGGACGAGGGTGTTGCGGGACGGGTCAATCTGGTCTATATGGACCCGCCATTCAACACGGGCGGCACCTTCTATGTCGGCGGATCGAGCGGTGGGCGCGGGACAACGGAAACGGTGGCGTATCGCGACCGACGCGGCCTGAACGAGTACCTGGCATTCATGCGGGAGAGGATCGAGGCGCTGAAGCCGCTGCTGGCGCCGCGAGCGAGCGTGTTCCTGCACGCCGATGCGCGCGCGATCCACTACCTGAAGGTGCTGATGGATGAGGTGTTCGGATTGGACGCGTTCGTGAACGAGATCATCTGGCACTACCGGAGCGGCGGGACGGCGCGGAAGCGGTATTCGGCGAAGCACGACACGATCCTGTGGTACGCACCGTGCGGCGAGCCGGCCTTCAACCGAGAGGCCGTCTCGACGCTGGAACGCGGTGACCGGCGCAATCATATGAAGCGGACGGTGAACGCGGCAGGGGAAACCGTGCGGACGATCCGCTCGAACGGGAAGACGTATGAATACCCGGCCGAGGGCGGGGCGCCGCCGGACGACGTTTGGGACGACATCAGCCATCTGAACCAGCGCGACCCGGAGCGGACGGGATATGCGACGCAGAAGCCGCTGGCGCTGCTGGAGCGGATCATTGCCGGCAGCAGCAGCCCGGGCGACCTGGTGCTGGACCCGTTCTGCGGAAGCGGCACAACGCTGGTGGCAGCGCAGCGCCTTGGCAGACGGTGGATCGGGATAGACGCGAGCGAAGCGGCGATAGAAGTGTGTAAGCACCGAGTTTCGAGTTCCGGGACTCAAAACTCGGAACTCGGAACTCGGAACTCGGAACTCGAAACTGGATAGATAATGGCGAAGAAAAAGGCAATTGTACTGGGCTCCGGGCCCATCAGAATCGGACAGGGCATCGAGTTCGACTACTGCTCGGTCCATTCCGCGTGGGCGCTGCGGCAGGCGGGCTACGAATCCATCATCATCAATAACAATCCGGAAACCGTCTCCACGGATTTCGATACGTCCGACCGCCTCTATTTTGAACCTCTGACGTTCGAAGATGTGATGAACGTGGTCGATCTGGAGCAGCCGGAAGGCGTGGTGGTGCAGTTCGGCGGGCAGACGGCCATCAACCTCGCCGCGCCGCTTTCCGCAGCCGGCGTGAGGATACTGGGCACGTCGTCGGACTCCATCGCCATGGCCGAGGACCGCGACCTCTTCGAGAAACTGCTGACCGAACTGGGCATACCCAAACCGGCCGGCAAGGCGGTGACGAACGCCGATGATGCGGTGAGGGTCGCGGAGTCGATCGGCTACCCGTGCCTCGTACGCCCCTCGTACGTGCTGGGCGGGCGCGCGATGGAATTCGTGTACTCATCCTCGGAACTGCGCCGCTACATGACCTACGTGGTGGAGGTTTCGCCGGACGCGCCGATCCTCGTTGACAAGTACATCCTGGGCAAGGAAGTGGAGGTCGACGTCATCAGCGACGGCGAGGACTGCCTCGTGCCGGGAATTATGGAGCACATCGAGCGGGCGGGCGTGCACAGCGGCGACAGCATGGCGGTGTATCCGCCGCAGAGCCTGAGCGAGACCGTGATGGAGCAGGTCACGACACACGCGATCCGTCTCGCCCGCGCGCTGGACGTGCACGGCCTAATGAACATCCAGTACGTCGTGGAGAACGAAGTCGCCTACGTCATCGAGGTGAATCCTCGCGCGAGCCGCACGGTGCCGTATCTGAGCAAGATCACCGGCATCCCGATGGTCACGCTCGCCACGCGCATCATGCTGGGCGATACGCTCAAGAATCTGGGCTACAAATCGGGCCTGTATCCGCCGGGCAACAGCATCGCGGTGAAGGCGCCGGTTTTCAGTTTCCAGAAACTGCGCTCCGTGGACATCGGCCTGGGGCCGGAAATGAAATCGACCGGCGAAGTGATGGGACTGGACAACGACTACCCGCGCGCGCTTGCCAAGGCCATGGTCGCCAGCGGAATCGACCTTCCGCCGCTTGGCGGCAAAGTGATCTGTACCATCGCCGACCACGACAAGGAGGAGGCCCTGCCCCTTCTGCGACGCCTGTACGACATGGGATTCCAGCTCATCGCGACGGCGGGGACGGCAAAGTTCCTGGACGAGCACTGGGTACCATCGACGCCGGTCAAGAAGGTCCATGAAGGCAGCCCGAACACGGTGGACGTCATCCGCGAGGGCGAGGTGAAACTGCTCATCAATACGGTGAGCCGAGACCGCACGATCGAGCGCGAATCGAGCGTCATCCGCCGCGCGAGCGTGGAGATGGGAGTACCGTGCCTCACGTCGCTCGATACGGCCAATGCGCTCCTCACCGCGCTGGACGCCCGGCGGAGCGGCACTTTGCTGGACGTGGCGACGGTGGATGAGTACTTCCCGGTCCACAGGGGGGCTCTGTGAGAGCACGGATCGGGAACCGCATGCACCCGGGGCATGAATGCCCCGGCATCCTGGCCTTCGGCCGCAAAGGGCCTGAAGGCCCTGCCGCGCCAGCCCATACATGGGGTTCGCGGCCTAAGACACTTTGCCGGGCGATTCATCCCCCGGAGGTTTCCCGATGAGCCCCAACCGCTTCCAGGGCCGGTACGAGATCCTGCGTAACGAGGAGATTGCGCCGGAGCACTACGTCATGCGGGTTTCGGCGCCGGAGATCGCGGCGGCGGCCCGGCCCGGCCAGTTCCTCCATGTGCTGGTGGCGCCCGAACCCGCGCCGCTGCTGCGCCGGCCCATTTCCATCAGCCGTGTTGACTCTAGTGCCGGCTGGGTGGAGATGATCTACCGGGTGGTGGGTGAAGGGACAGGGATCCTGTCGCGCACCCGGCCCGGCGTGGCCCTTGACGTGATGGGGCCCCTGGGGTCGCCATTTCGGTTGGCAGGGACGGGCCGGCACATCCTCGTCGGCGGCGGGGTCGGCATTCCGCCGATGCTGTTCCTGGCGGAAAACCTCAAGCGTATTCGCGAAACGGACCGGGCTCTGAAGTACCCGTCTGGAGGGCCTTCTGACGACGGGATAGCCGTTCTCCTCGGGGGGCGCACGGCGGGCCACATCCTCTGCAACGACGACTTCGCGGCCATCGGCATCACGCCCCAGATCAGCACGGATGACGGTTCGGCAGGGCGGCATGGCCTGGTGACCGACATCCTGAGAGAAGCGCTTTCGGATGGCGCGCCGGCGACGTTCTACGCGTGCGGCCCGATCCCCATGCTCCGCGCCGTGGCCCACACGGCCCGTGAGTTCAACCGCCCGTGCCAGGTCTCATTTGAGGCGCGGATGGGGTGCGGCGTCGGCGCGTGCCTGAGCTGCGTCATCCCGACATCCGCGGGCTACCAGCGCGTCTGCACCGAAGGCCCCGCCTTCGACGCCGAAGCCGTGGACTGGAGCGGGGACCTGGACGTGATGTGACCTGACAGAGTGGAAATGAGGAAATGGGGAAATGAGGTGACGGGGAAATCCGGGAACTCCCGTTTCTCCATTTCCCGATTTCCTCCGCTTTGAGGGGAGGGTGAGGCATGCAGGCAGTGAAGATCGCCGTGATCGGTGCGGGGAGCCGGAGTTTCGCTCCGGGTATCGTCCGGGATATCGTGCTGAGCCAGCCTCTGGCGGAGCGGCAGGTTTCCATCGCCCTGATGGACACCGTGCCCGCACACCTCGTTGAGATCGAGGCATACGCGCGGCGGCTCAACGCCCAGCTGGGCCGCCGGATTTCGATCACCTCAACCACCGACCTCAACGCCGCCGTGGATGGGGCGGCATTCGTGATCGCCGCCATCGAGGTCGAGCGCTACAAATACTGGGCCCAGGATTTCCACGTGCCGCGCAAGTACGGCTTCCGCCAGGTCTACGGCGAGAACGGCGGTCCGGGCGGCTTGTTCCACGCGCTCAGGAACATAGGCCCGACCCTCGAAATAGCACGCGCGATGGAGCGTTTGTGCCCGGACGCGCCGCTGCTGAACTTCACGAATCCGGAGCACAAACTCTGCGAGGCAGTGTCGCGGCTCACCTCCATCAAGGCGATCGGCCTTTGCCACGGCGTGTTCATGGGCCTCCACCAGATGGCCGCCATCCTGGGCATTCCTGTAGAGGACGTCGAAGGGGACGCCTGCGGGATCAATCACTTCACCTGGTTCCAGTCCATCCGCGACAAACGGACCGGCGAAGACCTTTATCCCCGCCTGCGGGCGGCGGAACGCGAGGGCGACTGGCTGGCGGACTGGCACGAGATCGGCCTGGCAAGGATCCTGTTCCGGCGATACGGGCTCTGGCCGTCGCCGGCCGCCAACCATTGCGGCGAATACATCGGCTGGGCGGACGAGTTCGTGGCGTCCGAGCTTCAATTCTTCCACGATCCCGCGGACGGGAAGCCATGGGAGACGGGCTTCGAACCGGAATTCGTCTATTCTTTGAGCGGCGACAAGACGACGCGGCCCTGGCGGAAGCCGACGGCGAATGTGGAACGACTGGACGACGCGCCGCTGGAGCGATCCGGGGAACTGGCGATACCCATCATCGAGGCGTTGGCTTGCGGAATTGAGCGGCGCCTCGAGGCCGTAAATGTGCCGAACCACGGCGCGATCCCAAACCTGCCGCACGATATGGTTGTGGAGGCGCCGGCCGATGCCGACGCGTCGGGGCTGCGCCCGGTGAAGATGGCGCCTCTGCCCGAGGGCATCGCCGCCATGCTGCGCGTGCAGGGCAGCATCCACGAACTGTTGGTCAAAGCGTTTGCCGAACGGTCGAAGCAATACCTTCTCCAGGCTTTGCTGCTCGATCCGACCGTTCACTCCTACCGCGCCGCGGTGGAGTGCATGGAGGAGATGCTCGAATTGCAGCGCGAGTTGCTGCCTGAAATGCGCTAGACGGCGGAATGGGGCGCCGGCTGAATCGGCGCCCCATTCTATTGCCTCGATGTGTGGCTCGTACGTTACTTGCGGCGGCGGAACACGAGTCCCAGCGCCGGGATACCCCCAAGGAGGAGGCTCATTGTGCCGGGCTCCGGCACATTGTTTCCAAACGGGTCGCTAATGCCGGTGGTGCCGATCGGCCGGCAGCGCAGGTTCTCGTTGTAGGCCACGCCGGTCGCCGGATTGATGTAGGAAGCAAGGTCAAATCCGCCGGTGTTCAAAACCTGGGCGGAATCGACGTACGATGCCGTGGTGGCGCCGCCGTCGAAGGACGCGTGAATCACCGGGTGCGCGCTGTCAGGACTCGTCTGAGTCCCGTTCGTCTGGTCGCTGGTGTCGAAATCATACATCGACGTCTGCGCCAGAAGGGCCTGTTCGCCTGGAGCGATGGTCAGACCCGCGCCGATCATCCCATCCCACAACTGAAACGAGGCGCCGTTCTGGAAGCTGTCGACCTTAATGCCGGGGTCCAGAACCACGTTGGTTGTCCCCACGTTCTTGATGCAGACCACTCCGCAATCGAACGTGGCGGAGGCATCCGCCTGCCCTAGAAAATGAATGCCGGGATCGCCCCGCCAGGGTGACGGGAACGGCGAAGTGGGATCGGGGCGGATACCGTCCGCGTAGCCGACACCGACCTCCACCAGTCCCGCCGAAGCGGGGCGCGCAAGGAACCCGAACGCCATGATACCAAGCGCGAATGCGCACGCGGTTCCAGTCGTGACTCTATGCATTTCTATCGTCTCCTTTCAGAAATGCCCGCCGCCGTTCAGCGGTCGGGCCATGAAGTTGGTTATACGATTGATAGAGAGCACAAACCGCGCCAAAGGGGTGTTTGCATAAGTCTATTCGATGGCTTTTATATAGCATACAGGCATAATAGCGTTGGCTGCCAGCATCGAATAGTAGTTGGGACCGAGATGGGGCGAGCCCGCGACGCTGGAGGCATCGGTCGCGGAACGGTGTGAATGAGGGATCAGGGGTGTAGGGCTGGACCCGGGTCATTCGCTCATCGGGGCCGTGTCCCGAACCCGTCGCAGACGCGTGGGTTCGGGACGACCCATTTCAGGAATCCCCTGATTCCCCGTTGTGATTCACTCGGGAGAGTGAACGGTATTGCCCGGCGTTTTCCAGGGGCGGGCGATCTGCAGGAGGCCCGCGCCGGTGGCGGTTGGCGTGCGGCTCATCGGGGGCTGCGGGAAGGAAGCCAGCGGCATGTCCGTACGACCGGTCTGCTTCTCCAGCGCGATCTGCTGGCGTATGGTGGCCACCTGGCGCGCCCGGGAGGAGCAGCCGAGGTAATCGCCGTCTTCCAGCAGCGCCATGCCGGCGCAGCGGTTGCAGTAAGCCTGGAGCGAACAGGTTGGGCACTGCTTGAGGTCGTTGACCTGGAGGCCGCGGAGGTCCCGCATGATCTGGCTGTCGTTCCAGATGTCCTTCAGGCTGCGTTCGCGTACGTTGCCGGCCTTGATCGGCAATTGGAGGCACGGGAAGACGTCGCCCATCGGGGAAATGCTGCCCGTGTTCCGGCCGGCCTCGCATATCTGGGCGGGGGAACTGGGCAGGTCGCCTTTCGGCATGATCGTCTTGTCGGTGAATATCTGGTACAACTGGTCGTTTGTGATGCGCAGCCCCAGGACGTCCGTGGTGCCGTCGTCCATGGGCGCGATGCTGTGGTCCATGCTGAGCTCCACGCCCAGCTGCTCACATTCCGCCAGGAGTTCCTTGAACTCGTCGAAAGAATGATACATCAGCGGCATTTTAGCCTTGGTGCGCACGCCGCGCTCCACCAGCCATTTGATGCCTTCCATGCTCTTGCGGTGGCTGCCCTTAGCCTTGGTCACGAAGTCGTGGGTATCGTTGTTGACGCCGTAGATGCTGATCTCGACCGATACCGGCTTGGCCGTGGCGATGCGATCGCAGAGGTTGGGCGTGAGGAGCGTGCCGTTCGTGAAGAACTTCTGGGCAAAACCGAGGGACTTGCCGTAATGGGCGATTTTGAAGAAGTCCGGGCGAAGGAAGATCTCGCCGCCGGTGTACGTGATGTAGAAGCCCTGAAGCGCCGCGAGGTCATCGAGGGTCTGGAAGACCTCCTCGGTGGTCAGTTCGCGCATGTGGCGGCTGGGCTCGGGAATATAGCAGTGTTTGCATCGCAGGTTACAGCGGTACGTCAGTTCGAAGATGATGTTGAACGGAATATGTTTCTCGATGCTCTCGGTGAGAACCTTTGTCAGGATGGGCTGAAGGTTGTCACTTGCGGCCTCGAGTGTGGCTTGTTCGGTCATGCGGCTATCTCCTTCTATGGAACGCCTCTATGTGAATGGCCTGCCGGCCCTGTCATTCATTGTATCGCAAGATGGCCGGGAGCGCTCAACATGCGCTTGCCCGCGGCGCAGACACAATGACGCTTGCATTGTGACCCGGCAAGGCGCGTGCCAATTCCGACCTTTTTGGTCGGAGTTCATCCGCCGGTTATCTGGACTATAGCATTACCGGTGGTCCGGATGGCCAGTGCGCCGAGGCGGGAGTCGAAAATCGCGTCGGGGTCACCGCCGTTCACCAGCACTTTTCGAGGATGCGCCTTCAGGCCGACGATGAGAATCTGGTACGGGCCGCGCGGCCATCCGTTCACGGTGAACGTGAAGCCGTCCGCCGTTTCGCGGGCGTTCGAGATCGGTCCGGGCGCGTGGGCAATCGCCCCATTGGCCAACGCGTGGCGGTCGTACACCGGGGGGCGGCCATAAAGACGGGCCGCCGACGGCAAGAGCGTTGCCGGATTGATGGCGACGTCGTTGCGGATCTGGCCGCGCAGGTTGAAGGAGTCAGGGAGGAGCCCCTGGCGCTTCGGGTCCGCCTTCAGGGGGTGCGTCTGCTGGATGCCGGAGGCCGCGATGCCGTCCACGATGCGCTTCCACGGACCGGCGGCGTCATAGCGGGCCAGGTCCGCGATCGCGTCGGCATATACCAGGCCGCACCATTGCACCGGCAGGCCCATCCAGTTGGGCGCAACCCACTGGGTGGCGCCGAAAACGGCGATGGTGCCGTAGAGCCCAACCGGATGGTCTACCGGGCGCACAAGATAGACAAAGGGCACGCCGGTCCAGGCCCAGTACCGCGCTTCGTCCAGGTAGCGGGGTTCACCCGTGAGTTCATAGCCGATAACGTACGCCTTGACGAGGTTCGCGGAAGCCAGGATGTCCGGGGTGTGAAGCGGCACTTCCCATGTCTGCGCACCGCGCGGCACGGTGTTGGCGAACTTGCCGAGCGCGTCCAGCAGGCGCAGGCCGTCCTTCCGCAGGGCGGGGTCTCCGCTGTACTCCGCGGCCTTCAGCACGGCAAGGACACGCTCCGCGGTAAGCCCGTTCGCTTCCTTCGAGAAATGCGTTCGCCCCAGATCGGGGCCATCGACGGGCGCCCGATAGAGGAACGTGCCTTCAGGGGTGAAGCGTCCGACCACATCCTTCGCGTCGCGCGCGGCGTCACGAACGCTGCTGAGCGCGTCGCCGTACACCAGGGCCGGAACCGGGTAGCGCACGTGGCCGACGCCGGCGTTGTTCAGTTCGTTTGCCCGCACGTGGGCCAGCGCCTCGGCGGATGCCTGTTTCAAACGTGCCGCCAGAACTGTGTCGCCCGTCTGTCGGGCCAGGTACTCCATCCAGACTGCGGCATCCGCTGCGGGCTGAGGCTTGAATTGGCCGGGGTACGCATGGGCGTACAGGCCGTCGGCGCGGATTCCTGAGTCCAGCCATCCGGCGGATGTCAGGGTGACGTATCTGTTCCAGTCGAATCCCGCGGACGGCGGCGCGGGTGGCGGATTCATCGCCACGTACTGCTGAATCGAAGGAACGACGCTATCGCCTTTGCCGCCGATGATCTTCGCTTCAAGAACGATCTTGCGCCCGGCGACAAGACGGCGCGGCGCGTAGGGAAGAAGACGGCCTTCCTCGCGGTCTGACCCGTTCGAGCCAGGATACAGGATGCCCATCGCGTGCCCACCCGAGTGGAACGTACGGTCGGGTGAATCGAACACGGCGCAGAACTCGGGCGAGGGCTTCCAGATGAGGCCCACGTAGCGCCCATCGTGCTGGACGACCATCAGCGGCTGTGTGATCTTCGCGGTATCCGGCACTCGGCGATTCGCGCCTGGCCCGATGATGTCCTTCTGGGAAGAGCTGGGCTCGTCCTTGTCCAGGTACTCGAGGCCGGAAAAGAGCGCCTGTGTCTTGTGCGTGCCGAAGGAGCCGGCGCCGGGGAGCAGCGTCAGCATCGGCACGTAGAGTACATCACGGTCCCGCGTGCAGGATACAGTCGTTGAGACGTCCACGTAGCCGTTGAACGGATTGAACGATTGCGTAATCGTCCAGACACCGCCGTCGGGGTCTTTGACAACTCTGAGTGCTACCGTGAATCCCCCTGAACGTTTGGGCCACATCGGTCCGGCCCGATTGACGTCCAGCCAGCGCTGCTTGCCGCCAACGACATACCCGATCAAAGGGCGCGAGTGGCCAATCGCCATCGGTTTTCCATCCACGCTAACGGTGAAAGCGCCCACCGTTTCGCCAACGCGAACATCTACGGTGGCGCCGGGTCTGCGTTGGTTGTCCTCGGTTCGGAATGCGGTCGGCGGCCTGGGCCAGGCCGGCTGTTTCCACGTGGGGCGCGGAGTCACCTCGATCAACGCGAGTGTGACTGTGCCATGATCGCCGGGCGGGTCGAAGCGGAGGCGCGTTGCCTTGCCGAGAGGCGGGATCGGGACGCGCACATCGGCCCAACCGCCGGCGCTCACTGGGAAGCGGACGGAATCGCCTTCGTTGGGGCCCTTCCGGGCCGAAAACCAGAAGACCTGCCCCATCCCGCCGGACGGCGACTTGACGCGGAGGTGGAGCCATAGGGGCAGTCCAGGGAGATAGTCGCGCGCCGGCCCGGCGATATATGGATCGCTGCCGCCAATGCGGATGGCCATGCCTTCGGACGTTGCGCTCAGGGAGGTCACATCGTGCTGGGCCTGCCAGTCGCGTACCGATTGCGGGTGCCGGAAATCGAAGCGTACGACCGCTGCGTGTGCGGAAAGGGCGACGCACGCGAGGGTCAGTGAAGTGGCGAGTCGTGATGCTGACATGTTGTGCCTCCGACGCCGATTTGGCAACGACGCACGGCGCTAAGCGTAATCGGCCAGGTATTTGTCGACCACGCCGACGAGGATGTTCACGCCAATCGGCATGCAGTCCTCGACGATGTTGAAGCGAGGGTTGTGACCGGGGTAGGACGCGTCTTTATCGGCAGCCCGGCTCCCCAGCCAGAAAAAGCAACCGGGCCGTTCGCGGAGGTAATAGGCCATATCCTCGCCGCCCATCGTGGGATTCGGTTTCAGGACGTTTCCACTCCCGACGATATCGCCGGCGACGGAACGGACCAGGTCGCACATCGCCGGATCGTTGACGGTGGCCGGATAGCCCCGCGTATAGCTCCATTCGACCGTCGCGCCGAGGGAGCCGGCCACGCCGCGGACGATTTCCTCCACCCGCCGCTCCAGGAGCGTGTGGACCTCTTCGCGATACGAGCGGATGGTGCCGGTTAGCACGGCGTTGGCCGGGATGATGTTCATAGCCTGGCCCGCATGGAACATGCCGACCGTTACCACCGCTGAATCGAGCGGATCGACGTTCCGCGCGACGACGCTCTGCAGCGCGGTTACGCAGTGGGCGGCCGCGACGATCGGATCCACCGTGGATTCCGGCGCGGCGCCGTGGCCGCCTTTGCCGACGATGTTGGCCTCCCACACACCGGTGTTGGCCATACACGGCCCGTCCACCACTCCCACCTGGCCGCACGGGAGGTCGTTCTCGACGTGGAGGCCGAAACACGCGTCCACATGCGGTTCTTCGAGGACCCCCTCTTCGATCATCGGGCGCGCGCCGCCCGGGTGTTCCTCCGCGGGCTGGAAGATGAACTTGACGCTGCCCTTGAGCGTCTCGCGACGTTCGGCAAGGACCCGGGCGGTGGAAAGGAGGATCGCGGTGTGCGCGTCGTGGCCGCAGGCGTGCATGAGGCCGGGATTCTGAGACCTGTACGGCACGTCGTTCGCTTCCATGATGGGGAGGCAGTCCATGTCGGCGCGCAGCATCACGGTGCTGCCGGGAGATGCTCCGCGCAAGAGCCCCACGACGCCGGTCTTCGCCACGCCGGTTTTCACGTCGATGCCGAGCGCGCGCAGGCGGTCGGCCACAATTCCGGAGGTCCGCACTTCATTGAAGCCGATTTCCGGATGGGCGTGAAGATCGCGGCGTGTGTCGATAAGCTCGGACAGGGCATCAGGGGCGAGTGGTTTCATATTTTGTCCAGGAGAGCGCTTAAAGCGGACAGGCGGGCCATGCAGGCGGCATCGTCGATCACCGGGATCGCGCCCTCGGTGGAAAGCGGCGCATCCAGCGTCACCCACGACGTACAACCGCGGTAGGCACTCAGGTATGGCAGCTGAACGGGCTCGGGAAGCCGGTACACGCGCAGGGCGATGGCGAAGAGTGGATCGGTTGGCTTGTACCGGAAGCGCTCCGTGACGCACTCGGTGGTCCAGACGTGTTCAGACTCCAGAGAGGCCAGGGTTGCCTCGTCCGTGACTATCCAAACGCGCAGGACTTCGGCAAAGGAGGAGATCCGCACCGTGCCCTCTTCCGGGCGCTCGGCCTCACTCTCGGCGAGGAAGCCGTGCGCCCGAGGCTGCAACTGGTCCCCGCTCTGGTGGGTGTGGTTCGGGAAAAAGAAGAACTCGGGATCGCTCAGGCGCAGCGCGCCGCCTTCCTCCACCACGCCGCCCTTGCGGATGAGGAGCATGCTCTCACCCGCTTCCAGCGCGCGAACCACGACGGCCCACTCCTTGAACGCTTTGTCATTAGTTGGATTCACGAAAGTATGGTAGCACGCGATGCGGCGACCTGGGGAACGCGGTTGAAGCCGCCGGATCGACGGCGACTCAAGGTACATATTGACTGGTGGGTTGTCATCCTGAGCGCAGACTTCATTTGCTTCGCGCACCACACAGGATGAAAGTGCTGCGCTTTACCCCATTGGCTGAAGCCAACGGCTGCTATACGAAACCGGCTGAAGCCGGTTCATCCGCAGTCCGTAAGGACTTTGGGGGTTCAACAGACGCCGACTTCAGTCGGTGGAGCGTAATCCGACGCTATTGTCAGATCAGCGAAGGATCTCTACGTTACGTCGAGATCCTTCGCTTCGCTCAGGATGACATCGCGGCGGTCATTCCCAACGATCAATCACTGTCTAACGCCCACAGTCTACGCCGGTCTCTACGGCGTTTCGATTTCGCCGTAGGGTTTCAGCGCTTCGGAGACGGCCGCCTTTTCGCCGACCGCCACGATTTGCAGGTTGCGGATATACTTCGCCGCGACCCTCTGGACATCGCCCTTCGTTACCTTGTCTATCGCGGCCGGGTATTTGTCCCAGTAATCCGCCGGCAGGCCGAACTCGACCAGATCCAGCGCCCTGCCGAGGATCGTCTCGGGCGATTCCAGCGCCCGCGCGAAACTGCCGATCATGCCGCGCTTGGCGTTGGCCAGTTCCCGCGTGGAAACCGGCTGCTTGACGATCCTGTCGAACTCATACAGGAACTGCTTCACGGTATCCTGCGTGACGGCGTTGCGGACGTCGGTCTGAGCGCCCCAATAGCCCAGGTAGCGGGGCGCGTCCAGAGTGCTCCGGACGTCGTACGTATAGCCGTGCGCTTCGCGGATGTTCTGGCCGAGGCGCGAGGTGATGCTGCTGCCTCCGCCGAGGATGCGGTTCATCACGGCGAAAGGCACGTAATCCGGGCTCTTGCGCGTGATAGCGAGGTTGCCAAGCCGGATGGCGGTCTGAACGGAACCCGGTCGGTCCACGACGAAAATACGCTGCTTCGTCTGTGGAGCGTACGCGGGCAGGCCGGCCTTCAGGGGCTCAGTACCCTTCTTCCAGTCGCCGAACGCCTTCTTGATCTTCGCGGCCATGACGTCGGCCTTCACGTCGCCAACCACGGCCACGATGGTGCGGTCCGGGCGATAGTAGGCGGCGTGGAACGCGGTAAGGTCGGCGGTGGTGAGCGCCTTGACCTGGTCCACGGTCGGCAGAACGCGGGCCGGCGGCGTATCACCATAGACGGCCTTCATCATCTGGACATCGGCGAGCGTCCCCGGATCGGTCTGGGCCCGCTCGAGGCCGGCCACGGTGCGGCGCTGGATCTTGACGAACTGGCTCTGGGGGAAGGTCGGATTGCGCACGATGTCGCGCATGAGGGCCAGCAAGGCATCGGTGTCCCTGGAGAGGCCAGACGACGACACGCCTGCCCGCTCGCCGCCCTGATCCGCGGAAGCGCTCAGCGAGCCGCCGAGGCGGTCCACCGCCGCGGCGATCCCTTCCGAAGTCCGGGTCTTCGTGCCCTCATCCAGCATGTTGGCCGTCATCGAAGCGAGGCCGGTCTTCTCGGCGGGCTCGAAGAACGATCCCGCCAGTATGCTCATGCTTATCGAGATCGTCGGCAGTTTGTGGTTTTCCAGCACGAGCAGCCGGAGGCCGTTCGGCAGGATGTAATGCTTCGGACGCGGGAAGCGCACGCGCAGGGTGGTCTTGGCGACGGGCGCACGGTTCTTGTATTCGACCTTGGCGGCCGGCGCCGCGGCCGTATCGCCCTGGGCGAACGCAGCGCCAACCGGAACCAACAGAAAGGCGGCAAGCGCCGATTTCAGAATTGTGTGTTTCATTGAGCACCCCCCCTGGCGGCGCCCGCCTCCGCGATGACCACGCTTCGGTTAGTACTGACGAGGTATTTGCGGGCCACTCGCTTCACATCCGCCGCGGTCACCGCGTAGAAGCGGGACAATTCGGTGTTGACGCGGTTCGGATCACCGTAGACAACGGCGCTTATCCCGATCGCCATCGCGCGGCCCAGAGACGTCCGGCGCCCTTCGATGGAGGACTGCAGGGCCTGGGTGCGCGCGGTCTGCATCTCTTCGTGGGTCACCCCGTCCTTCTGAATCTTCTGGATTTCGGCGTAGAGGGCTTTTTCGGCCTTCTCCACGCTCTGGCCGGGGCCGAAGGCCATGCGGAAAGAGAACAGGTCCGGGCCGCGCCCGGCGTTGGCGCCCGAGCTGACCGAAGTGCATACCTGCTGCTTCTCGACGAGAGACTGCCACAGCCGCGCCGACTTGCCGCCGGAGAGTATGCTGGACAGCATATCCAGGGCGGGCGCGTCCTTGTCATTCCCGTTCGGGATATGGTAGCCAGCGACGTAGGTGGGGAGCGGCGCGAGCTTGTCCTTATACGCTACCCGCCGCTCCGCCTTCTGGGGCGGTTCGCTCAGTGAAGGCAGAACGGGCTTCGGGCCGCGCTTGATCCTGCCGTAGTACTTCGCGATAAGGGCTTTCGCGCGGGCGGGATCGAAGTCGCCGGCGACACACAACACAGCATTGTTGGGCGCATAGAACGTGTGGAAGAACCGGCGCACGTAGGCCAGGTCGGCCCTGTTCAGATCGTCCATGGAGCCGATGGGGACGTGTTTGTACGGGGATTTTATGTACGCGAGATCCTGGAGGTGCTCGCCGATGGTGCCGTACGGTTGGTTCTCATAGCGCATGCGGCGTTCTTCCTTCACAACCGCGCGCTGGTTATCGAGGTTGACCTGGCTGACGTCCAGCGTGCCCATTCGGTCGGCTTCGAGGAACAGGGCGAGCTCCAACTGGTTGGCCGGGACGGTCTCATAGTAGACGGTGAAGTCGAACGACGTTCCGCCGTTCATCGTTCCGCCGTTGTCGATGACGAGCTGCGTGTGTTCGCCTTTGCCAACGTTCTTCGACCCCTGGAACATCATGTGCTCGAACAGATGGGCGAACCCGGTGCGGCCGGGCGGCTCGACGAACGAGCCAACGTTGTAAACGAGGTTCACCGACACGACCGGGGCGGTCGTGTCGCGGGAGAAAAACACGCGAAGGCCGTTGGGAAGCGTGTAGGAGGTATAGGCAACCTTCGGAACGTTCGGATCGGGTTTCGGAACCGAACGCGCGAACGCCGGTGTGAGGATCAGTACCGGCAGCACCCACAGTTGTGAGAAACGTCTCATAGATGATGGTCCCTTTCGGACAGGACCCGGGGCATCGCACGGCGGCGCCCCGGCGTCTGGCGGATGGCGACGAGCCCTGGTTGAGGGGCTCGCGAGTCCAGTATTTCAAGTATATTGGCGTTTTCAGCGGCCGGCGATGCAATGCAGCGCCCAGGCGGCGTGTTCGCGGACCAGGGGCTCCGGGTCGCTCTTCGCGCGTTCCAGCGCGGGGACGGCCCGAACATCTCGCAGATTGCCAAGCGCCACGCAGACATTCCGGAGGAACCCCCGACGCTTCGCGCGAAGGATGGGTGTCCCCCGGAAACGCTCGCGGAAGGCTGCCTCATCCATGGACAGGAAATCGATGAGATCCGGGGCATCGAGGTCGTGCCGCGCCTGGAGCGGCGATGCGGCAGGAGCCCATTTGTTGTGGGGGCAGACGTCCTGGCAGATATCGCACCCGAACACCATATTGCCGATGAGCGGACGGAGTTCCTCGGGGATGGAGCCTTTCAACTCGATCGTCAGGTAGGAGATGCACCGGCGCGCATCGAGTACGTACGGCCCCACGAACGCCCCTGTAGGGCACGCGTCCAGGCACCTCCGGCACGATCCGCAATGCTGCCCGATCGGCGGATCCGGCTCCAGCTCAACGTCCAGCAGCAGCTCGCCGAGGAAGTAGAACGAGCCCACGCCCGGGGTGATGAGGCACGTGTTCTTGCCGATCCAGCCCAGCCCGCCTGCCGCTGCGAGGTCGCGCTCCAGGATCGGCGCGGTATCCACATATCCGCGGCCGTTGGCGCCGGGATGCAGCGTCTTGACGAAGGCCAGAAGGGCGTTCAGGCGCGCCCACATCGCGTCGTGGTAGTCCTCGGACCGCGCGTAACGGCTGATCGGGCCGGGCGGCCCGACCGGTTGGGGCATGGCGACCACCACGGCAGACAACGCGCCGGGGAACAACCGTGACGGGTCCTCACGCCGTTCAGGGTCCTTCCCCATGTAGGCCATTTCGCCGTGGCGACCCTCTTCCAGCCAATCCGCGTACTCGCGCGCGTGGGCGGCCTCCTCTACCCGAGCGATCCGTGCCGCGGAAAAGCCCAGTTCGAGGCATTTCGCCTTGATTCGCTGGTCCGTATTCATCGAAGGTAACCTTATCAGGCAATCAGACGTAACGAAGGATGTCCGGCCGGATCCTCAGCCGGCCAGGCGCGCCGAAGGGACGGGTAATATGAGCGGTCCGCTACTGTTCTATATACCTCTGTTTGCCGTGGCGATGGTGGCCGCGGCCTTTAGGTCGGTCCTGTTCGGCAGGCATCGGTACGGCTACTCGACGCCCGCCTCCATGTGCTGTGGGTGCGTGATGGCAGCCATATTGCTTCCCGCGGCCATCGCCGGGCTCATTATGCTGTCAAAGATGTACCGGGCGTTTGAATGAACCGCGCAGGCGGAAACCGACGCGGCACTGAAGTACCGGTCTGAAGGGCGTTCGGCCAATCGCCCCGCGGACGACGGACGCGGGCGGCCTTCCCGTTATTCCTGGTCGGTACGTATCTGGTTCTCGCTCGGGATACCTCTGATTGAGCTTATATCGTCAGGCGCGCCTGAGCCAGACGGTCATCGGTCCGGCTTCGCGGTTGGCCCAGGCGTAGTATGGAATCGCGGTGACGCGGGCGGGTTTTGTTGGCAGCGGGCCACCCGCCGGGCGGTAGAGCGCACCTTCCCACGTGGAACGGTCGATGGCGGCGGCGTTGGCGCTGAGCGTTACGACGCTGTTCAGCAGGTCGGCGCGGAATGCCGTGTTCCATTCCGTCTCCGGCGATATGACCACGTCCCAGACATCGAAGCCGGGGTTGTCGACGGCTTCCAGGCAGTAGACCAGCGGCCCGCGCGTGATGGCCACGCGGTTGGTATCCGCCTCCACGTGCGGGTGGGCCTCCCAAACGCGCGCATCCATCGGCAGGTACAGGGCGATCACGTCACCGTCCGACCACGTTCTGGCCACCTCGGCGTAGCCGCCGGGAATGAGGGCCGCATCCGTCGGTTGGCCGTTCACGACCAGGCTTGCTCCCTCGCACCAATCCGGGATACGCAGGAAAATGCTGAACGCGGCGGGCGCATCCAGCCCGAGTTTCATCTCCACGGCTCCGTCCCACGGGTAGCGCGTGCGCGTATTCACTGTAACGGGAGCGCCATCGATCTCCGCATTCAGGCTGCCTTCCGCATAGAGGTTGACGTAGAGGCCGCCTGCGGACGTGCTGAAAAGGTAGCCGGGCAGTTCGGCGAGGAGGCGGGCCACGTTCGGCGGGCAGCACGCGCAGCCGAACCACTCGCTGCGGCGGTGCGTTCCACGGTCCGCGAGGGGGTTCTCGTAGAAATACGAATCGCCCGCGAGGCTCAGGCCGCTGAGGACGCCGTTGTACAGCGCGCGCTCCAGCACATCGGCGTATTTCGCGTCCGCTGTCAGCGCGAGGAACCTCGCGGCCCACATGACGAGCGCGATCGAGGCGCAGGTCTCGGCGTAGGCGCGGCTCGGCAATTCATAGGCGTCGCCGAACGCCTCACCGTCGTAGCGCGCTCCGGCGCCACCGGTGATGTACATCTTGCGCTGCGTCAGGTCGTCCCACAGCCGGTTCTGCGCTTCCAGGAGCGCGGGACTGCCGGTTTCCAGCACGATGTCCGCCACGCCCGCGTTCATATAGAGCATCCGCACCGCGTGGCCCACGTTTTCGTCGAGCGAGGCGTACGGGGCGTGATCCTGAAGATACGGGCTCCCGCCCAGCACCGCCGGTTTGCGGCCGCGCACGCTGATGAAGAACTCGGCCTGTCGCAGGTACCGCTCGTCGCCGGTGACGCGGTACAACTCAACCATCGCCATTTCGATTTCCTGATGGCCGCACGCGCCGGCCCGCTTGTCCGGACCGAACGTGTCCAGGATGTGGTCTGCCAGGCGGATGACGACGTTCAGCAGGCGGTCGTCACCGGTCGCCCGTTTGTGCGCCACGGCGGCCTGGATGAAGTGGCCGGCGCAGTACATCTCGTGCAGATCCTTCAGGTTCGTCCAGCGCTCCGCCTCCCTCTCGAACATGAAGTAGGTATCCAGGTAGCCGTCCGGCTGCTGGGCGGCCTCGATCTCAGCGGCGGCGAGGTCCACGATGCGCTGAAGGTCGGGATCCGGGTGGGTGCCGAGCGACCACGCGGCGGCTTCCAGCCATTTGTAGACGTCGGAGTCGTTGAAGTAGATGCCCTCGAAATCGATGCCCGTTTTCCGGCCGGAAGCGCGACGGAAGTTGTCGAGGCGCCCCGTTTTCTCGATCTGCTCGTACTGGCCGAACAAGGTCTTCGTGCGATTGAGCGCCATCCGGGGCTCCCAGAATGGGTCGCTCAGGCGTACGCAGGCCGGCGAGACCTGGGTCAGTTTCGCGTGGGGGCTCCGGGAGGTATCAACAACGGGGCGGGGGTTCATTTCTGTTTTCCTTTGTGCTGATATAGCAGTATCGAGCGCTCGCGGCCGCATCCGGCGTCGCGCGCGGCGAGTTCCATTGTGAATTGAGGCAGTTCGCGCTCCCATCGGTCCGAGCCGCCCGAGAGAAGGGCGAAGAACTCCGGCAGCGCGAAATACGGGCGGAAACCGTCCGTATGCGTGGCCACGATGTCGCCCGGCTCAAGGACGATCGAAGCCGTTTCGATGTATGATATCGCTTCCGGCTCACCGGTGAGGACGCCGTAGGTCACATCCGCCCCACCCGGCCGGAAATCGGGCTTGTTTCGCAGGTCGCGCCTGACATATACGCGGCGCGCGTCATCGAACGGCGCGGGGTTCTTCGCGAGGAACGCGGTCAAGCCGTCCAACTGATCGCGCGTGAGGTACGCAAGGCGACCATCGCGGATCACCGCGACGCCGCAATCGCCGATCCAGGCGATATCCAGCGTATCGCCGTCCACGCGGGCCAAAGCGGCGACGGCGCCGGCATAATCGTGCTTCAGGTAGTCGCACCGGCCGGTGATGCCGAGCGCATCATTCACGCGGGCGACGCCATCGTTGGCCTCGGCCAGAACGCGGTCCAGCGGATCGCCGCACAGCGCCGCCTGCAGCGCCAATCGGGCGACCGCGTCCGCGGCCGATGTTGCCGGCGACGGGTCGGGGTAGGGCGCTTCTCCCTGCCGGATGGCCTCCCAATCGCGCGTCACCCCGTCGGCGGCCACAAAGATGCGGGCGTCATCGTCCCACGCCAGTGCGTCCTCGCGCGGGGCCAAGTGGCGTTCGTTCGCAAAGATGAATGCAGCAGAGCCCATACGGCTAGGATAGCGCCATCACGGGGCCATACAATATCGACGGAGCGTGACACCATCCCTTCCCACCGACTGATGACAGTTGAGAACCTCCACGGGAATCCGACGCCCCGAGGGATGAATCCCCCGGCAGAGGGCCTTCGGCCACAAAGCCCTTGAAAGGGCTGGAAGAAGGGCAGTGTTACCTTACCCCATCTGGAATTCAATATGGGCAGCAGCCAAATGGGTCGAATTGCTGCGCGGGCTGCCCGCGGCGGCTACACACTTGACAGGGAGACAGCAATGGACTGGCACACAGCAATAGAAGCATCCAACCACAAGGCTCAGGCGCATCATAACACCGACTGGGAGGCCCTGGCGGAACGAATAGCACGCACAGGCCGCGACCCGGAAGCCATTGTGGCCCGCGTGGCCGCGTTCGGCGTGGCGGTCCCCTCGTGGGGCGTTTCGACCGGCGGAACCCGTTTCGGGCGGTTCCCGGGAGAGGGCGAACCGCGCAACCTCTCCGAAAAGCTCGAAGATGCCGCCTCTCTGCACGCCCTCACCGGCGCCGCACCCCGCGTTTCGCTTCACATCCCGTGGGATACGACGAACGATCCCGCCGCGGTGCGCCAACAGGCCGCGGAGTTGGGAATCGGCTTCGATGCGGTGAACTCCAACACTTTCGAGGACCAACCCGGCCAGCCGCTGTCCTACAAATTCGGCAGCCTCTGCCATACGGACCCGGCGGTCCGGGAGCAAGCCATCGCGCACAATATCGAGGTCATCAAGGTCGGCCAGTCGCTGGGGTCGAAGGCCCTGAGCGTCTGGATCGGCGACGGCGGCTCCTACCCCGGGCAGATGAGCCTGCGCAAATCGTTCGACCGCACGCTGGACTCGTTCCGTGCCATCTACGCCGCGCTGCCCGCCGACTGGAAACTGTGGAGCGAGCACAAACCGTTCGAGCCCGCCTTTTACAGCACCGTGGTCAGCGACTGGGGCACATCCTACCTCATCGCGACCGCGCTCGGCCCGCAGGCGTCGTGCCTCGTGGACCTCGGCCACCACGTGCCGAACACGAATATCGAGCAGGTGGTGGCGCGCCTCATCAGCGCCGGCAAGCTCGGCGGTTTCCACTTCAACGACAGCAAGTACGCCGACGACGACCTGACGACCGGCTCCATCAAGCCATACCAGTTGTTCCTCGTATTCAACGAACTGGTGGACGCCGAAGCCGAGAAGGTGCCCGGCTTCGATCCGGGTTACATGATCGACCAAAGCCACAACCTCAAGGACCCGCTGGAGGACCTGCTGCAGAGCATCGTGAACATCCAGTCGTCGTTCGCGAAGGCCCTGCTGATCGACCGCGCGGCACTGAACGGATACCAGGACGCCAACGACGTGGTGATGGCGGAAAATACGCTCAAGGACGCGTTCGAGACCGACGTACGCGCCCTTTGCGCCGAGGCCAGGCTCCGAAGCGGCGGCGCCATCGAGCCGATTGCGGCGTTCCGGGCCTCCGGCTACCGCGCGCTGAAGGCTCGGGAACGGCCGCAGAAAAGGGCGACCGCGGGAGCGTTTGGGTAGAAGGCAGGAGGCGGCGGGCTGCGAACCGCACGAAGGCCGCCTTCGCGCCCCGGATCAGAGCGGGTTGAGGCCGTTGACGGACTGGCAGATGCGCACGGCGTCGGCCACGTCGATCGATCCGTTCCCGTCGATGTCGCCGTTGAGCCCCTGATCCACCGAAGCGCGTGACATCCCCGCGATGAAACGCATGGCCCGGACCACGTCTGCCATGTTGACGAGCCCGTCTCCCGTTACATCGCCCTTGTGCGGGAGGCGGATGGTCACGGCCATGTCGAGGGCGATCGTCGGCAGGGTGATGGAGACGGCGCCATTCACAACGGGAGGCGCGGCCTGTTTCAGCAGGCCCCCGGTGTTGGGATTCCAGCAGGAGACACAGTAGCGGCCGGGAGCGAGCCCCGTGAAGGTGAGGGTGGCGCCGGATATGGAATACGCCGCCGCCTGCCGTACGTCTTCGGTCAGCCAGATCACCGCGTGTTGAGTGTCGCCGCAGGCCATGAGGATCAGTTCCGGGTGGTTGCTGCTCACGCGGTTGTCCGCGTTCGCGGTGTTGATCGTGGTCCAGTCGATGTCCGCGGCGACGATCGAGACGGCTTTCTGCGTGGCGTGCATGCCGGGCGTGAGGTAGTGCGGGTTGCGATAGGGCCAGCGCTGTCCGATGCCGGTTCCACCGCTGGCGAAGTGCGCCCAGGCCATGTGGTGGTAATACTGGTTGTCGAAGGTCTGGTCCAGGGGCCAGTTGGCGATCGGCCCGCTCTCCGAATCGAAATAGGGCCGCCCGTCCTGGATATACTCCAGGCTGTACTTCACCCCACCGTTGACGCTGATGATGGGGTCGATGATGTTTTGAGGGTTGTTGACGGTGCCGTCGTAATACTGGTGCGTGTTCGAGAACTCGAAGCGCGGGTGCCGGTACTGGACGTCGCCGATGATGCCTCCGGGCTGTGCGGCGGCGGTCGAAACCGTCACCATGTGGCGGTGGCCCCACTTCTGGAACTCGTAGTCCTGAACGTACTGGGCCATATCGTCAACCCACGCCTTGCGTTCCGCGTCGGACGCGTCCCACCAGATATCGAACTCGTTCAAGAGATCGTAAGCGAAGATCGCGCTGCTGTTGCCCCAGCGGTCGATCAGATATTTGAACCGCGCTTTTTGGGCGGCACGGGCGACCGGACTGACAATGAAATCGCGCCGGGCTACGCACGGTCCGCCGTTCGCCGAGTTGTAGGGGTTGGTGCTCCAGTTCCGGTTCATCCAGAACGTATCCCACGGCGTAAGCAGGACGGTCATATTGTGCGCGGAACACATCGGCAGGAACTGGTCCCAGAAGTTGATGTCCCGGGCGTTGTTGAAGCTTCCCAGCGGGTTTTCGATATAGCCGGCCGGGCCGCCGCCGTCCTCCAGCATAATGCGCATGCAGTTCACGCCGCTGGCGGCGAGTCCCGCGACGTAGGACTCGGTGGCCGCCAGGTTGTTGTTCTGCCAGAGGTCCCAGCAACCGGGCCACATCGTGCCGTCGTTTTCGCCGATGAGCACGGTTGTCTGGCCGTTCGGCATCACGAAGGCGGGGCCATCGTCGGCCACGCGGGCGTTTGAGCCGTAAAGGTCGCGCTGAACGGTGACGTTGACGGGCGTGGACGGAACCGTGGCGCCGGTGGTTGTCATCACCAACGCGCTGATGACGTGCGGGCCATCCGACCCGGGCGCTGGAACGCAGCGGGCGTTGAGGCGTCCGCTCACCGTTGCGAAGGTGACCCCGTTATCCTGAAAAGCGATCGACTGCACCCCCGTGCCGTCTCCCGCGAGCAGTACCGGGAATGACGGACCCACGCGCTGACCCTCGAAGGGCTCCGCGAGAGCGAAGCGAAGCATCGTGACAGGATTCCAGGCTGAACGGGTCATGCCGGCTGCATCGGTGGCGCTCAGGCGGAAAACGAGCGTTCCCGGCGGGGTACCGGAATCCGGCGTCCAATGGGCAAGCGTGCCGGATGCCGGCCCGCTGCCCGTGGCGAGCGGAATCCACGTCTGCGGCGAGGCGCCGTAGCCGACCTCAAGCTTCCAGGAGGCCGTTGTGGGACCGGTGGAGCCGACGACGTCCGTGCCGCCGCCGACGAGGCCGTTCTGCGAGGGGGTTGTCAGAGCAGCGGCCGGGCCGCTCATCGCGAAATCGTCCCAATGGCCAACACTCGTTTGCCAGCCGTACAACATCACCCGCGGATCGTTGTCCAGCGCATCGGTCGCGGCCGTGTAGATAAGGGTGGAATTCGCGAAGAACCGATAGGTCGTCCCGTCGCGTTCGATACGCATCAGCGTGGGGTTCGAGGGCGTCGACGGCCCGGTGACCGGTGAACGCACGCTAAACGTGTTTTGTCCGCCGATCCAGACGTGCAGGAAAGGCGTGCCGTCGGTATCCTTCTGTTCGGCGCCGTATTCGATGAAGTGGCTGAAGCCGGAAGGCGCGGAGCAAAGCTGCAGTATCTGGTTGGTGCCGGACCAGCCCATCGCCTTCACCTGTACCGCGCCCTTCAGACCGATGCGGCTGGTTGCGTACGCGCCGGATCGGTTGTTGACGCTGTTAACCGTCAGCGTGGCGTCCGCGGTCGAGGCCGTCGCGAGGGCTGTTCCGTCTTCATTGGCGAACTGCCACTTGGCCGAATCGAGGGCTGGGGCGGAGAAATCATCGAAGAGGGAAACCGATTGGGCGCGGGCCGCGAAGGGCGCCAGCGCGATGAGGGCTAACAGAAGGGCTTTCACTCTCTCATAATACCACAACCGAGGGGATGGGGGATGGAGGACGGGGGACGGGGGACGGGAGATGCTAGTGAAGCATCAAGCCAATGGGTGAATGAGTCAACGGATGCACAGACGTGCTTCGAACGGTGACTCAATTACCCGTTCACTGGAGGACGCACTAGTGTTGCGGGGGCATGGTTGCGCGGCGGAAGACGATGATGGTGGGGTAGGAGTAGAAGGAGTCGTGGGGGGGAAGGGTCCTTTTCGGCCACGAAATGCCCAAGGCGGTCTGCCGCGGGCTCCAGACGCCTACCAGTTCATAGTCGGTCACGAGCGTGTTCCAGAGACGCGTAATACGCGCTGCCTCCTCCGGGACGCCTTCTTTCAGCGGCACGCGCCGGAAATGCGCGGCGCGCTCCGGCACGGGAACGCCCTGAAGCCGGAGGGCATCGCCGTATTCGTAGTCGCTGATGACCACAAAGTCCGGACGCGGGCTGAAATCCGAGTCGTTGGGCCCCAGAATCTGAAGGTTGAACCTTCGGCCCGTCTCACGGCGGAACATTCCCACCGTCTGCGGACCGCCGTTCGCGGCGCTGAACGGCGGCGAGAAAAACCACGGCTCGCGCGTGAGCCCTATGGTGGCGCCCGGAGGCGCCATTCGGACGAACCAGTCATTGACGGCGTCGCGCGGATCGCCCCGGAAGGGCTGGCCGGTTTCCAGCAGGTCGCCGCCCGGCGAAGACATCGTGGAAACGGCGCCCTGGGCCAGCACGAAGGTCGCGACGATCGCGGCGGCGGGCAGAGCGAGCCAACGTCCCCTCAAACGGGCGAACAAACACCCGGCGGCGACCGCCAGGACCGGCAGGAGCGGCATATCGTAGCGCTGGAATCGGACGGCGGCGAGGCTGATGAGTGCGAAATAGGGGAGAGCGAAGGCGGCGAGCGGACCGAAACGATGAACGATGAACGATGAACGATGAACGTATGAGGGGAAGAGGGGGCGACGCGGCGACGCGGCGTAGACCCCGAAAGCTATCACGACGGCCAGGAGCAGGAATGCGCCGATGCCCTGCCAGAGGTTGGTTGACAGGTGATACCACCAGCCGGGGCCTGTGTTTACGAAAACCAGGCCGTGCCCGGTGCGGACGTGATTGGCCTCGTAGCCGAAATCGCGGAGAAACGCAGATTGCGCGATGAGGATGCCCGGCGTGGTGATGAGGAAGGCGGTCACAGTGGCGGCCGTCATGATGACCCAATCCGCAATTCGCCTGCCCTTTCCGGCGACGAACGCTTCGCTGGCACGGAGGCCGGCGCCACGTCGATCGGCGCCACGGCTAAGGGCTATTGCGGCCCAACCCGCAAGGAGGACGAGGGCGGCGTTGTATTTCGTACCGGCGGCGATGCCGGCGGCGATTCCGCACCAGAGTGCCGCCCGCCGGCCTTCGGGATAACGAAGGGCGTTGTAGAGCGCGACGGCCACCCAGAACGTGGCGGGGACGTCCACCGTGACGAAGTGGCTGTGCACGGCGTGCATCGGCAGGACGGCCATGATCGTCGCGGCCAGGAATCCGGCCCGGCGCCCGGCAATGCGATTGCCGATCAGGTAGACGACATAGACGGTCGCGATCCCGAAGAACGCTACCTCCCAGCGGCCAACCAGGGTCATCCGCGCCATTTCGCTGGGCAGGGTTTTCAGGGGCGACCATGAATCCAGGATCTGCGTGACCACGCTCACGCAGTAGATAAGGAAGCTGCCGTAGTTGTAGAAGCCGGGGTCCAGGTGGCCGGCGAAGAGGTTCACGTTCGCGGCGGCGCGGAGGACGAGCGATTCATCCGGGTGATAGGAGAACCAGTGCCGCGCACACGGAAGGCCCCACGAGAGGCCCTGCAGGCGGAGGAAGGCGGCGACGAGAAGAGGAAACGAGGAAATGAGGAAATGAGGAAATGGGGAAATGGGGAAACGAGGAAATAGGGAAACGGGTAAATGGGGAAACGAAGAAATGGCGCCGCTTTCGGGCGTTTCCTCGTTTCCCCGTTTCCCCATTTCCTTCTTCATCAGCGGAAGCTGGCGGCGATGTCGGCGGCGAGGGCGGCGCGGACGTTATCCATCGTTTCGACGGCTTCGGCGTCGGACAGCGTGCGGTCGTCGGCGCGCAGTGTGAGGCGGTAGGCCATACTCTGAACGTCCGGGCCGAGGCGCTCGCCGCGGAAGACGTCGAAGAGCGTCAGGTCCTTCAGCAGCGCTCCGGCGCCACGGGTAATGGCGGCGGCGATCCGCTCCTGCGGAACGTCGCGGTTGACGACGAAAGAAATATCGCGTGCCACCGTTGGGAAGCGTGGCAGCGCCTCGAAACGGCGGGCGGAAGCCGCATGATGGAGGGCTGCTACGTCCACCTCGAACAAGATGAGCCTGCCGGTAATGTCCCACTTACCGGCGGCGTCCGGGTGCACTTCGCCGATGATGCCGAACGGACGGCCGTTCAGCGAAATGGCGGCGCAACGGCCGGGGTGGAATCCGATCTGCTCGCAGGGCTCGTAGACCGCCGCAGGCGCGCCGAGGCGGGCCAGGGCGGCGTCCAGAGCGCCCTTGAGGGTATAGAAATCGGCGGGAGCGGCGGTCCCGGTCCACGACGCTGTCACGGGCGGGCCTAGAACGGCGGCGGCCCATTTCCAGTCCTCTCCGGGAGCGTTGTCCTTCACGTAGTACGTGCGGCCGACCTCGAAGAAACCAAGGTCTCCCCTCCCCTGCCGCAGATTGCGGCGGACGGTGTCCACCAGTCCGGGCAAGAGGCTGGGGCGGACGACGTTCACCTCACGCGAAAGCGGATTGCTCAGGCGGGCAGTGGCGGTGAACCCGAGCGCGTTCACCGTCGCCTCGTCCACGAGGGTGGATGTGACGGCTTCCTGCCAGTCGCAGGCCAATGCAGTTTCGTGGACGCTGCGTCGGAATCGCTCCCAGGCGCTGATGCCGCCGTTGAGATGCTCGCCGCGCACGGCCGTCGCCGGGATGAAGTCGTACCCCACCATACGGCAGACTTCCTCGGCCAGATCGTCTTCGCGGTGGATGTCCGGGCGGTATGTGGGAACGGTGACCGAGATTGGGTCGGCGCCAGCCGGCGCCATGTTGAGCGCGGCGAGGGCGTCGACCATCTGGCCGGTGGTGAATTCCGTGCCGAGCAGGGCGTTACAGCGCGCCGGGCGCAGGGTAAGCGTCCAGGGCTCAACCGGAACGGGATAGACGTCCACCACCCCTTTGGCCACTTCACCGCCGGCGAGTTCGGCCAGCAGCATCGCGGCGCGGTCGATCGCCCTGGCAACGCCATTCGGATCCACTCCCCGCTCGAAACGGTAGCTGGCGTCGGTGCTCATGCCGAGGCCCTTGGCGGTCCGTCGCACGGAGAGGGCATCGAAGCAGGCGGACTCCAGGAGCACGTCGGTGGTGGTGTCTGAAATCTCGGAGTCGGAGCCGCCCATCACGCCGGCGACGGCGACGGCGTGTTTCGCATCCGCGATGACCAGCATGTCCGGTCCCAGCGCCCGCTCCACGCCATCGATCGTGGTGATCGTTTCGCCCGGCAGCGCGCGGCGGACGATGATGCGATGGTCCTGGAGGAGGGCATAATCGAAGGCGTGAAGCGGCTGTCCGAACTCGAGCATCACGTAGTTGGTGACATCGACGACGTTGCTGATGCTGCGCAAGCCGGCTGCTTCGATGCGGTTCGCCAGCCACTCGGGCGACGGGCCGATCTTCACGTTGCGCACCACACGGGCGGCGTAACGCGGGCAAAGGTCCGGCGCTTCGATGTCCACCCGGGCCAGCGTGTTCACATCCGGTCCCCATTCGGGCACAGATAGATCCGGATACTGCATGGCGACGCCGGAGAGCGCGCTAACCTCGCGCGCGAGGCCGATCATACTGAGCGTGTCGCCGCGGTTGGGGGTGACCTTCACCTCCATCACGCCGTCGCGCATGTGCTCAACTTCCGACCCGCTCATTGTGAGGCGTTCCGCCAATTCCTCGGCGGACCACGGTGCGGGCGCATATTCAAGAACCCAATGGGTAGGATATTTCATAGTCAAGGTCTAGGGTGTTGGGTCCAGGGTGCAGGGTTCGAGTGCCTTTGCTAGACCCGAGACCCTATACCCGCAACCCTAAAATTGTTCCAGGAAGCGCAGGTCGTTCTCCCAGAAGAGGCGCAGGTCCGGGATGTTGTACTGAATCATCGGCATGCGCTCGATGCCGAGGCCAAATGCGAATCCGGTGTACTTCTCGCTGTCGATGCTGAAGCTCTCCAGGATGTTCGGGTGCACGAGTCCGGCGCCACCGAGTTCCAGGTAGCGGGTTTCACCCTCCGACTCCCATGAGATGGCGATTTCGGCGCCGGGTTCGACGAACGGGAAGAAGTCCGGGCGGAAGCGCACGGTGACTCCTTCGCCGAACATCCGGTTCACGAACGCCTGCAGTGTGCCGCGGAGATCGGCCATATTGATCCCCTCGCCCACGGCGAAGCAGTCCACCTGATGGAACGTGTGCCCGTGCGTGGCATCAACGGCTTCGTATCGGTAGCACCGGCCGATGGTGGCCAGGCGGAACGGCGGCTTTCGCCTCTCGAGTATCCGGCCCTGGAATGCCGTGGTCTGGGTGCGCAGCATGTATTTGCCGTTGAAGCCCTCCAGGAAGAACGACATCTGCTCGTCCATGGCCGGGTGGTCTTCCGGGTAGTTCAGCGCGCCGAAATTGTATTTCACGTCTTCGAGGTCCGGGTTGTCGAGGAACTCGAAGCCGAGGCCGGCGAATATGTCCTGCACGCGGTTGAGGGTTGCGGTGAGCGGGTGTGTGCGCCCCAGGCGGGCGGGCGCGCCGGGCATGGTGACGTCCAGCCGTTCCGCTTCCAGGCGCCTGGCGCTCTCGCCGGAAACCAGTTCGGCGCGGCGGGTGGCGATGAGGGCTTCCACGGCTTCGGCGGCGTCATTGATCGCCTGGCCGAGACGCGGGCGGTCTTCCGGGGCGGCCTGCCCGAGGGTGCGGCGCAGAGCGGTGATGGAGCCCTTGCGGCCCAGGAGTTCCGTGTCCAGCGCGTCGAGTTCGGCGCTGACGCCCGCGGCGGAGACTCTGGTCCGCGCATCTTGTAAGAGTTGATCGATATTCATGTTCGGGAGTTGAGTTTCGAGTTCCGAGTTTCGAGTTCCGAGTCCATCTCGGAACTCGGAACCAGGAACTCGCAGCCCCAAAAAGGAGTCGCCTTCTGTGTCATTGTCCACAGAAGGCGGCTACGGAATCAAACAGGTTGTGCGCGTCTTACTGCGGGCGAACGGATTGGACGAGTGCCGTAAAGCCGGCGGCGTCCCTCACGGCCATATCGGCCAGGACCTTGCGGTCCAGTTCGATGCCGCTGTTGGAGAGCTGGGCCATAAACACGCTGTACGTAACGCCGTTCAGGCGGCAGGCGGCGTTGATTCGCGCGATCCAGAGGGCGCGGAACTCGCGCTTGCGGACGCGGCGGTCACGGTAAGCGTACTGCAACGCGTGCTGTACGGCTTCCTTCGCCTGCTTGAACTGCGAATGATGCGACATCCTGTAGCCCTTGGCTTGCTCAAGGACGTTATTGTGCCGCTTGCGGGTCATCTGCCCGCGCTTAACTCTTGCCATGTGTCATTTTCCTCTTGAATCCACGGAGACCAACCCTTTCGGGCGTATGTCCGGGGGGAAGGTCAGCATTCAGCATTCGGCATCCAGCATTCAGGTCCTGAGGACCGCCTGAATGCCGGATGCTGAATGCTGGATGCCGACTAAAACTTGCCGGGCAGCAGCAGCGCGATGCGCTTGGCTGTCTTGCCTGTCACAACCGCTTCAATCTCAAGCCGGCGATTGCGGCTCTGGCGGCGCTTAACGGCCTTATGGGCGTTATTGCTGGACAGGTGGGTGAGTTTGCCGGTGCCGGTGATCTTGAAAGTCTTTGCGGCGCGCCGGTTCGATTTCATCTTGTTCTTGGGCATTACGCTCTCCTGTAAATGCGTCGGCCCATAAGGGCCAGCGCGCTTCAGTATAAACGGCATAAGGGGCGGATGGCAAACCGGCGCGATGGGGTGACGGGGAAATGGGGAAATGGGGTGACGGGGTAATGAGGAAATGGGGTAATGAGGAAATGGGCCGGAGCATTTTCTCATTTCCCCATTACCCAATTTCGCTGGGGCTACGTTCGCTCCGGGACGCCGGTTATCAGGCCTCGATAGCCCGCCAGGCGCTTGCCGATGACGATCCCTTCCGACGTGATTTCGTACTCGCGGATTTCCTTGCTGTGGTTTCCGCCTCGCATCTTCACGACCACGAGCATCCTCCGGAGTTCGCCGTCGATTTCCACGTATCGGAGGCGGATGATGTCGTCGGTCAGGAAGGATATTGCGTAGGAGCTGAACTGGAACTCGGTGAAGACTTCGGGGACCTCCACCGTGCTCAGGATCGTGACGCCGATGCCCGCCATCGCCGTGATCATGCGGTAGAGCGACTCCCGGAAATCCTGCCGGAATCCGGGGGCCAGCGCCATCTCGAACCCGGCAAGCGAATCGATGACAACGCGCTTCGCGTCGATCCTCTTCACGGCCGCGAAGATCTCCTGCATGGTTTCATCGACCGACAGGTCCAGGGGGCGCAGGTACAGGATATCCAGTTTGCCATCCGCGACCGCCGCCTCCAGAGGCAGCCCAAAGGTCTCGGCCCTGCCAGCGTAATCCGAAGGGCGTTCCTCAAAGACCAGCACGAGCCCGGCTTCGCCCTGGCGCAGGCCCTCCGCGATGAACTGGGTGGCCACCAGCGATTTTCCCGTGCCCGATGCGCCCGCAATGAGGATACTATCCCCTCTGGGGATACCTCCCGCGGTCATCTTATCCAGCTCCGCGTTGCCCGTGGAAAGGCGCCGTGAGGGATTGTTCTTGGCCCTTCCTTCCGAGAGACCGAAGTTGCGGGGGAAGACCTGCAGCCCGTCCGCGGTTATCCGGTACGTGTGCAGGCCGGGCACCGTATACTGGCCTCTCATCTTCATGATCTGAAGCTTTCGCACGATGGAGTTTCGTTCCACGTTCTGCGAAAGCCAGAAGAGGCCGTCCGCCACAGTGAATACGGGGTTGTCGCGCATCTCGCCCTCACCGTACTCGCCGATCAGGAAAGTGGTGGCCTGCCAACTGGTCAGATGGAGCGCGAGGCGCTGGACGAAGCCCTGCAGTTCGAGTTCGCTGTTGACGCCGACAGCCTTCCGTATGACGGTTCGGAAGGAATCCACAACGACGATGGCCGGGTTGGCGGCTTCGACCTCACTGAGAATCGTTTCCAGCACGGCCCCGAGGTCATGTTCGAGGACCACCTCGCTGAGATTGATGAAGCGGATGCAGTTGTCTACCTTGGTTAGGTCAAAGAAGGAGAATTGCTGCTGACAGCGCAGCATCTTGATGGCGGACTCGCCGAGGACGGAGAAGTAGAGAGCGGGCCGCTCCGGGGTAGCGTTGGCGAAAACCAACTGATGCCCCAGCGTTGTCTTGCCGCTCCCGGGAGCGCCTGCGATGATGTTGAAAGAGTATTCCGGCAGCCCTCCCCCCAGCACGTCATCCAGGCCCGGAACCCCGGTGGGCATTCTTCGGATGGTTACCGTCGGTTGTCCCTCGTGTGCCGTCATCGCGGAGCCTCCTTCTCTTCGAAACCAGTGATACCCGGACTTGCGTCCGGCCACGCAGATCGCACCAACTGGAGGGTAATCCCTTCCCCGATAAAGGTGATGAGGAGGGCAACCAGCTCCGAAACGAGCGCGAGTCCACCCTCCTCGGCCCCGTCCGATGTGTCGGAATAGAGGGCTTCGCCAGCCCACTGAATGGAGCCGTCGGGCTCGATTCGCAGAGGTGTGAGCCAAGGCGTGTACGCGCTTGACAGTGCCAGAGCGCGCATTACGAGGGACCGGTAGCCCGCGGTTCCAGAGAGCCGCGTCAGAGGTCGGCGCAGCTTTTCGACCGCGCGCAGGGCTGGGCCGAACGCTGGTTCAGAGCCATCCTCCGAGGGGGATTCGAGCGTGATGAGGCGCCGCGCCAGGCTACGGGCCGAAGCAGTAATGTCATTCATCAATTCACCGTATCGAGCCAGGGCACGTTAGCGACGGCCAACCCCGAGAAGGGAGATGGGGATAGGAGGAAATGGAGAAATGGATCAGGCTGTCATCCTAAGCGAAGCGGAGGATCTCAAGGTCGCGTTGAGATCCTTCGCAGTTGTGAAAACAGCGCTACCGACCGGGCACTGAAGTACCCGTCTGAAGGGCCTTCGGCCAATCGTCCTTCGGACGACAGAGACGGCCACCGTCGCCATTTTCATCTTTTGTGGTGCGGCTTGCCGCAAGGAGTTTTCGCTCAGGATGTCACGCAGACCGTCTGCGTTCCCGATTACCTCATTTCCGAATCACCCGGTTTCCCCGTTTCCCAAATCACGCGGCCGGTTTGGGCGCCAGGATCATGGTCATCTGGCGTCCTTCGAGTATGGGGGGGCGCTCCACGATGCCGACTTCCTTGATTTCGTCGGCCATGCGGTCCATGGATTTGCGGGCGAATTCGGGGTGGGTGGCTTCGCGGCTTCGGAAGAGCATGGTGACCTTCACCTTATCGCCGGCGGCCAGGAATTTACGGGCGTTGTTGGCCTTGGTGACCAGATCGTGCTCGTCAATGCGGGGGCGCATGCGGATGCCCTTGAGGTCGGAAGTCTTCTGCTTCTTGCGGGCCTCGCCTTCGCGCTTGCTCTGTTCGTACTTGTACTTCCCGTAATCAATGATGCGGCAGACGGGCGGCTTCGCCTGGGGGGCAACCTCGACCAGGTCCAGGTTACGCGAACGGGCGAGGTCGTTGGCCTCACGGCTGGACATAATGCCCAATTGGCCACCGTCTTCGTCCACCACGCGAATCTCCATTGCGCGGATTCGCTCATTGAGCCGGGGCATATCCCGGAAGTCGCGGGGGTCACGCCCCCTATAGCGGTCGTTGATGTAGATACCTCCGATACGAATTGGCGGCCCATGTGGGCCGCTGAGACAGAGAAATGATACCAGAGAACGGAGCGCCGTGTCAAACAGCGGCTGGGGGTCTTGGGTCGTGCAATGGAGAATGTAAAGTGCAAGGTGGGGGGAGGGGGCCCGCATTTGCCCCATCGGCTGAAGCCGACGTCTGCTATACGAAACCGGCTCAACCCGGTTGGCTTCCGTCGGTGTGCGCGTTCATCAGTCGGCTTCAGACGACTCTGTGCGACCAGCCGTCGGCTTCAGCCGATGGGGACTAACGGGATCGGACACGCACCACATTCCTGACACGCACCCCTGGGCCCGGAGGGGCTGACGAAGGAGGGGCCTCCACCGTGAAGGTGGAGGCCCCTCCCTTTAGACAGTCATGCGGCAGCCTATTGCGGGTTCCACATGTTGTTGGTATTGCCGGCAGCCCAGCAGTTGGTGTTGGTGATGACGGTGCCGCCGACGGAAGTTCCGAGGCCGACGCTCTTGCCGATCTTCATGAACTGCGCGTGGCCGTCGCAGAAGGCGTAGACTCCGCCTCCGCCGTACAGGTCGCGGGCAACGCCCTTGTCCGCCACGCCGGCGGCCCAGGGCTCGTTGTAGGAGGTGACGTTGGTGCCGGTTTCAACGAATGCGCGCGGGCTGATGTCAATGGGGCTGGACAGAGCACCCTGCCACTGGGTGGAGCCGGTGCCGGAGGGCGGGGTTCCAACGATCGGTGCGGGGGTGAGCGGCGCGTAGGTTCCGGTCATGGCCGTGTTGGTGGCCAGTTCCGCGAAGAGGATCGTCTGGGCCGGGCTGCCGATGGCGCCGGGGCTGGACGGGGCGGGCGGGTTGTTGTTGGCCGCGCTGAAGTCGGCGTTGCCGGTGAAGGTGGCCAGCGGAGGCGTGATCAGCAGGGCGTTGATGCCGTAGGTGAGGACGCGGCTGCGAACGGGATCGGCGAGCGATTTGATGCCGGTGTCGCCGTTATTGAAGGCGTCTTTGGCCTTGACCTGCGCGTTGATCTGCTCATCCCAGCAGTTGTGCGCGTAAGCGGTCGCACTGATCTGGGTCCAGCCCGGGAAGGTTTCCTGGTAGTCCTGGGAGTACATGGTGACGGCGGTGGCGAGCTGTTTGATGTTGTTCAGGGATTTCGTCTTCCGGGCGGACTCACGCGCTTTGGCGAAGACCGGGAAGAGGATGGCCGCCAGGATCGCGATGATGGCGATAACCACCAATAGTTCAATGAGCGTAAACGCTCTTTTCCGTTGCATTGTTTTCTCCATTCGAATCAATTATCTGTGTGAACCTGCTATGCAACCCCGGGGTATGCGCCCACGTCAAAGGCTTCAAGAGTCAGCCAGGACGTTGACACTGCCGGGTTTTCAGTTTGCCGTTGCCGAACCCTTGGGTCCGCCGCCGAAGCGGGAAGACATTGGGCGACGAAGGCCGCGTGCTGTCGGGCGGCCGCGTCGCAAGCGCCGGTGATGGACCGGACTTACCGACGCCACTCCCTGTGATTGGGGAGCGGTTATGATGGTATAAATGGATGGCGGTGTATTCGGTTGTAGTTTAGTCACCCCCTTTCGGAAGGTT
Source organism: Armatimonadota bacterium (assembly GCA_036504095.1). Classification (NCBI taxonomy): domain Bacteria; kingdom Bacillati; phylum Armatimonadota; species Armatimonadota bacterium. Next base: position 87,324 of record DASXVS010000046.1, read on the forward strand.
TTGTCACGGTAATCGACGCCGTGGGGCACCCGCCTGGGGCGGGTTGACCGCCGCAGAGGCGCGGCGGCATCGATGCCGGATGAGGGCCATTGGTATAACCAACGATTAGTGCTCTCCCTATTAAGTATACCCCCAACCCCCTGAAAATGCTACATCCGTATTGACGCCCGCGGCCCTTGGGGTGTTCCTCTTTTCGGACGAACTGCGTAGGCCGCCGGATCCACGTTTTGTGGAAGTGCCACGCCGACTGAAGTCGGCGTCTGTTGTCCCCCAAAGTCGGCTGAAGCCGGTTGCGGAGGAATAGCTGGCGTTCCGCCGGTCGTACCGTGTTCGCGGCAAGCGGCGGGAGCGTGTCCCACCGACTGAAGTCGGTGTCTGGCGCCCCCCAAAGTCGGCTGAAGCCGACTGCGGAGGGATAGCAGGCGTTCCGCCGGTCGTACCGTGTTCGCCTCCGGGGGATCCGGCGGGAGCGTGCCACACCGACTGAAGTCGGCGTCTGGCGCCCCCCAAAGTCGGCTGAAGCCGACTGCGGAGGAATAACAGGCGTTTCGCCGGCCTTCCCGAACGCTTATCGCAGGCCCGGAGATCGGCGGGACGCCGGTCGTACCGTTTTCGCGGCGGGGCGCCTTATCCTGGAGGCAGGCTCTCCCGCCGCAGCACGGCGCCCGTGTCGGCGTCCTCGATGATCACTTCCACCCCGGTTTCGCTCACCTCGAACCGGTACACCGCGATGGGCTCCGTCTGTACGAAGTCGCGCCCCGTATAGTACGGCGATGAGAGGTTCACCGTGTGAATCGGCGTATCGCCGGCGTATTCCGTGCCGATCAGGCCATCCGTGGCAAGCGGGGAATGGGTGTGGCCGCAGATCCAGACGACCGGCTTTCCGGCGGACCGGACCAGCGCGCGCACCCGGGCGCTGCAGCCGACGCTGAAAAAGGGATCGCTGGACAGGAAGCAGTTGCGCCCTTCCGCGGCGCCGACGGTTCCCGAAAGCGGCGCGTGGCAGAAGGCGATAACCGGGCCCTTGGCGCGCTCGAGCGCGCTCTCCAGAATCGGCAGCGAGTCGCGTATATCCACCGAACAGCCGTCGATATCGCGGTCGGTGGAAAGGAAGGCCATCGTCACGGGCCCGGCAGTCCGGATGTACGACGGCGCCTTCAGGCCGAGCGCCATGCAAAATCGTTTCCTGGCGTCATCGTCGGGGCCGGTGTGGTATTCGTGATTGCCCATTATTGCCACCAGGGGCATGGGCAGGCGCTCCGCATAGGCGCGGAGTTCCGCATACTGCTCGGGAAGGCCCGCGTTAGTGAGGTCGCCCGGCGCCGCGAGGAATGCGGCGTCTTTGTGCCGGGCGGCGCCCCGGAACGCCGTCTCCAGGCGCGCGCGGTCATTCGCGCCAATGTGCAGATCGCCCAGGGCGACGAATGTGAGTGCAGGGGCCGAATCGGTGGAGGGGCGAGCGTTCATTCTCCTTTCAATATGCGACGGATCACCCCTCCTTTTTGAATATCTCGGCGAAAAAGGCCTTCATCGCCTCCCAAGAGCGGCGGTCGGCCTCCGCGTTATAGGCAGCGCCCTTGGAGTTATCCGAACCGGCTTCGGGGTTGGTGAACGAGTGGACGGCGTGGCTGTACAGGACGATCTGGTAGTCGACGCCGGCGTCTTTCATCTCCTGGTTCAGGGCCATGACCTGCGTGAGGGGCGAAAACGGGTCGTCGGCGCCGTGGAGGATGAGCACCTTGCCCTTGATGTTCTTCGCGTCCTGCGGCGTGGGGGTGTCCAGCCCGCCATGGAAGGTGACTACTCCGGCCACGTCCGCCCCGCTCCGGGCCAGTTCCAGCGCGGCCGAACCACCGAAGCAGTACCCGATGGCGGCGACGCGCCTGGGATCCACCATCTTGTTGGCAAGCAAGGCATCCATCGCGGCCCTCATCCTCGCGCGAAGCAGCGGGCGATCGGCCTTCAGCGCGCCGGCGAGCTTGCCGGCGTCGTCGGCGTTTGCCGCCCGAACCCCCTTGCCATAAAGGTCCACCGCGAGGGCCACGTAGCCGAGTTTGGCCAGCGCCTCCGCCTTAGAGCGCGAGAACGGCCCTTCGCCCAGCCAGTCGTGGGCTACGAGGATACCGGGGCGCCTGGCCGATGTGGCGTCGTCCCAGGAGATCGTGCCCCGCATCGTGAGCCCCGCTGATGAGTATTCGATCGGCTTCGAGACTATCTTCGCGTGGGCCATGGTCCCTCCCAGCGCCAGCGCCAGAACATACGCAACACTCCGCAATCGCATTCTTGTTCCCCGAAGACCGTGGGGGCCGGCGAACGTTACATGCCGGCCCCCAACCGCTTCAACTTACAGTCCGACTACCTTGAGCAACTCGCCTGAGACCGTGCCGGCTCCCGGCAGGATCCCGTTATTCGTTACGTAGGCGGTCCCGTCCGGCGCGAAGCAAAGCCCGGTCGGGAAATTGAGCCCGTCCAGCACCTTGGTGGCGGCGCCGTTTTTAGCGATCGACCAGATGGCGCCGCTCCCCGGTACGAACGGCGGGCCAGGATTGGGGTTGGGAGTGGCGAACTGAAGGATGTACAACTGGCCGGAAGGCGAATAGGCCGGCGAGATGGGCATCGTGATCGTGCCGGTCGGAACGAGGGTATGGTGCCCCTCACCATCGACCATTTCCACTCTGCCATTCGCAAAGCCGGATCTGCCGTTCCCGAAGAGGCATACTACCAGGCCGCCGAAACTGCGCCCTCTCTGGTATCTGCCTTCGTCGCGAGGTGATCTTCTTACGGCGATTCCGGTAACCGTGGGATCGCCCGGGAACTGGACGAAGAGGGATGCGTCACCGTTCGGTGCGACGCGCCACACTCCGTTGGCGCCGCCGTCCGCAACATACAGTTGCCCATCCGCGCCCACCGTCATTGCGAACGGGTTGGTATCCGGCGCCGATCCGACGGATAGATCGTTGGACTCCGCCAGCAAGGAAGTGAACGTTCGCGTCCGGCTTCCGACCACTTTCAGGATCGGGGACGAAATGAGGTCGCCTGCAACGCCGTTGAGGGGATCGTAGATCGCCTGTGCGATGTAAAGGCTGCCGTGCCAGAACGCGAGGCCGGATGGGCCGACGGAGGCGCCTTCATCGAAACGGGAGAGGAGCCCGGTCGCGACCGGGGAGACAGTTCCGTCCGGGGATACCTTGACAACACCGCCGGACTTGTTGAACGGAGCCCCGTCCAGGAGAGGATCGGTGGGGGCGGCGTGCCCGGAGAGGGCAACGTACACCCAGCCATCGGGGCCAACGACTGCCTGTTTGGGTGCATCGAGCCCGGTAGCGACAACAGTAGCCGTTGGGGCAGCCCACGCGTGGGTCACTGCCGTTGCGAGGGTTGCTGCGCACACGAAGGGTATCAAGGCGGCGTAACGCGCGGTGCGCAAAGCCATTTGGTTCATCTAACGTACCTCCTGATCAACAGCCGCCCGGGATTGGGCCGGCTGGAACGGAAGTATCACACCTCTCAGGGGCATGAAGTTCCGGCTGGGGGCGTCCATCGTTCAATCACGGTCCGGCGCACCGCCGTGCCGCCGAGAACGAACGTGCGCAATTCCCCGCTCATTGACCCCCACCGCCCGTGGGGCGTAGGATGCACGTAATGGAGCAAACAGCCACCAATTCACCCGCGCCGGTCCGGTCGTTCTACGACGGCCTGCTGGACTGCGTTCACTGCGGTTTCTGCCTCGATGTGTGCCCAACGTATGCCGAGACGGGCAACGAGGCGGAGAGCCCGCGCGGACGCATCTACCTGATGCGCGCCGTCGAGGAGGGCGTTCGGGAGCTGGACGCGTCGGCGGTGGAGCACCTATCGCGCTGCGTCGGGTGCCGCGCCTGCGAGACCGCCTGCCCGAGCGGCGTCGCGTATGGCGGGCTGATCGAGATTCAGAGGCAGCGCATTCGCCTGGCCGGTATGGACCCGAAACCGATTTCGCGAGCGAAACGCCTGCTGCTCTGGACGCTGACGGACGAGCGCCGCGCGGCCCTCGCGATGGGGCCGGCGGCCTGGGCCGGGCGCATTCTGGGCGCGGGCCGAAACGTGATACCGGCGCTGTTCACCCGCCTGCTGGGCGGTACCGAGCCGATGAACCTGCACCACCCGGTAGCTCCCCTGGCGCACGGCGTCCCCCGGCGCACACCGCCCGCCGGCAGGAAGCGGGCGACCGTGGCGATGCTGTCCGGCTGCGTGATGAACGTCCTGTATCACGATGTGAATATGGCGACGATCCGCGTGCTGGCCGCGAACGGTTGCGAGGTGCTGATTCCCAAAGGCCACCAATGCTGCGGCGCCTTGCACGCTCACAACGGCGAACTGGACCGGGCGAAGGAGATGGCGAAGAAGACGATCGCCGCGTTTGAGAGGGTGGACGTCGAGGCGATCGTGGTGAACAGCGCGGGCTGCGGGTCCACGATGAAGGAGTACGGCCACCTGCTGGGCGACGATCCGGCCTGGGCCGCCCGCGCGGCGGCGTTCAGCGCCAAGGTGAAGGACGTCAACGAGTTCCTGGACGCGCTCGGCCTCACCCAGCCCCTCAACCCGGTCCGCGCCGTAGCGACCTACCACGATGCGTGCCACCTCGGCCACGCGCAGGGCATACGGATGGCCCCTCGCCGCCTGATGGCGCAGGTTCCCGGCCTCACGCTGCTGCCGCTCGAGGAATCCGAGCTCTGCTGCGGAAGCGCGGGCATCTACAATTTCCTGGAGCCCGATATGGCCGGCCGTTTGCAACGCCGCAAGGTGGACAACATCCTGGCGACCGGCGCGCAGATGGTCATCACGGCCAACCCGGGCTGCCTGAGCTGGATCAACGACGGCCTGCTGAAGCACGGCGAGAACCTGGAAGTGCTTCACCCGGTGGAGATACTGGACCGGGCGCTGGGGGTGTAGGGGTGCCCCCTCCCCCAGCCCCTCCCCCGCGCTGCGGGGGCGGGGAGCCGGAATCACGGCGTAGATCGCAAGGACAGACCTACCGATAGGCTCATTCAGCAGGCTCGTTGCTTCCGCAAGGAGCCGACGCCCGCCGAGCACGATCTCTGGAATCGATTGCGGCGGCGCCAGGTATGCGGCGCGCATTTCCGGCGGCAGCACCCCATGGGCCGCTTCATTACCGACTTCTACTGCGACGACGCACGCCTCGTGATTGAAGTGGACGGCGCCGTTCACTTGGAAGCCTCCCAGCGGGAGCGTGACGACGCCCGGGACGCCGCGATGCGGAAGTTCGAGTTGGAGGTCTTACGCTTCACGAACACCGACGTGCTATCGGATATCGAAGCCGTGGTTGAGACGATTGCCAGGTATGTCGAAGCGCACCGGTACGGAGCCCCCTCCCCCAGCCCCTCCCCCAGCCCCTCCCCCGCGCTGCGGAGGAGGGGAGCCGAAACGGGCAACCAGTAGGTCTGCGACAGAACGCGGTGTGGGTGGCTGCAGGAGGAGTTCATTCCGGGTTCCCCCGCTCCCGCAGCGCGGGGGAGGGGGTTAGGGGGAGGGGGCAACTCCCGTCTATCATGCCCGTATGAGTTCGGACCGGGAATACGACGTCATCGTGATCGGCGGGGGGCACGCGGGGTGCGAGGCCGCGCTCGCGTCCGCGCGCATGGGGCGCAGCACGCTGCTCGTGACGCTTTCGAGGGCAAGCATCGCCACGATGCCGTGCAACTGCTCCATCGGCGGGCCTGCCAAGGGCATCGTCGTGCGCGAGATCGACGCGCTGGGCGGGCAGATGGGCATTACGTCGGACGCCACGACGACGCACATCCGGATGCTCAACACCGCCAAAGGGCCGGCCGTCCAATGCCTCCGCGCCCAGTGCGACAAGTCGCTCTATCACCGGCACATGCTGGACGCCATCGAGAACCAGCCAAACCTGGAGGTGTTGGAGGACGAGGTCGTCGGATTGCTGACTGAGGAGGCAGGAGGCAGGAGACAGGAGACAGGATCCAAGGGCCAGGAGTCAGGATTCAGGATTCAGGATTCAGCGGGGCCAATCCGGATTCTGGGGATTATCACCCGACTCAACGGCGAAGTTGCGGCGAAGGCGGTTGTACTGACGACTGGTACGTTTTTACGGGGTCTGATGCACTCCGGCGATGTGAAGACGGTCGGAGGCCGGGTTGACGAGGACGCATCATATCCGCTCTCCGAAGCCCTGAAAGCGCTGGGGTTCGACCTGGGCCGGTTCAAGACCGGGACGCCGCCGCGCGTGGCGAAGGAGTCAGTCGACTACTCGAAGGCCGAGGAACAGCAGTCGGATCCCCAACCGCTCTGGTTTTCGTTCACCGCCGAGCCTCTGGAGCGTCCCGGCCTGCTGAGCAACTGGCTCACGTTCACGAACGAGGCGACGCACGAGGTCATACGCCGCAATCTTCACCTCAGCGCGATGTACGGAGGTCACATCGAGGGTATCGGCCCGCGCTATTGCCCCAGCATCGAGGACAAGGTCGTCCGCTTCCCGCACCACGACCGCCACAACGTCTTCCTGGAGCAGGAGGGCTGGGACACCAACAGCATCTACGTACAGGGAATGAGCACAAGCCTGCCCGCCGAAGTGCAGGTGGAATATCTCCACACGATGCCGGGGCTGGAGGAAGCGGTGATGCTCCGGCCCGGTTACGCGGTCGAGTATGACGTGGTGTTCCCCCAGCAGTTGTACCCCACGCTGGAGACCAAGCGCGTCGGGGGGCTGTTCACGGCGGGGCAGATCAACGGCACCAGCGGTTACGAGGAAGCGGCGGGCCAGGGGCTCGTCGCCGGGATCAACGCGGCACGCCTGGCCTGGGGCGAGCCGCCCATGGTGCTGCGTCGCGATGAATCGTACATCGGGGTGATGATCGACGATCTCGTGACGAAGGGCGTCAATGAGCCGTACCGCCTGCTCACAAGCCGGGCGGAACGCCGGATGCTGTTGCGCCACGACAACGCCGACCTCCGCCTCACCGCGATCGGTCGCGAGGTCGGTCTTGTCGATGATACGCGCTGGGGGTTGTTCGAAGCGCGGCGGGACTGGATCGCAGGCGAGGAGCGGCACCTTTTCAGCACGGTGGTGACGCCTACCGCCGCGGTGCTCGCATGGCTGGCGGAGCGCGGACAGCCGCCGATGGCGCAGCCGACCACTCTGGGCGACCTGCTGAAACGGAACGGCCTTTCGTACCACGATATATGCGACCTTGAGCGCGTGGTACCAGGCAATGCGCGGGAATTGCCGGCGTTCAGGCCTCAGTCCTCCGATGTCGAGACATTGAGCGTCAGCATCAAGTATTCCGGCTATATCGAGCGGGAAAGGCTGGAAGCGTCACGGCAGAAGGGCATGGAGGACCGCGCCATCCCGCCGGATATCGACTACACGGCGATTCGCGGCCTCAGCAACGAAGGCATTCATAACCTCGGCGCGGTCCGCCCGCTGACAGTGGGGCAGGCGTCCAGAATACCGGGGCTCACCCCCGCCGATATATCGGTGCTCCTGGTTGTGCTGGATGCGAGAGGGCGCGCCGCCGCGCAAGCGTGAGCCGCCGGCCTACGGGTACAGCACTCCGTGGACGTTCGCTGAAACGAGCTTGACGTCCGGATTGATGGTCTTGGTCGTCGTCAGGAGGGTGGTGAGCGTGTAGCCGTGCTGCACCGGGCCGAGGAATGGGACGTACCAGTAGTAGTCCTTGCCGCTCAGCAACGGGAAGCTGCTGTAATTCAGCGTCACCTTGTAGGCGTTATCGAAGATGTGTACACCATCGGCGATGGTGACCGATACGGGTCCGGAGACGCTGGCATTGTACGAAACCGTCACCGGCGAGGGCGCGGCGGGGCTGGTCGCCGTCGTCGTTCCGCTCCACGTCGTTCCATTCTGCAGAGGGTATTTGGCAACGATGAGCGGCGGAGAGAACGAGGTTACGTTGCCGCCGAGCACGAGCTGGGTTGCCTGAACGGACGCCGGCGTGTCCGTCGCGTCCGTGACCTGAAGCAGATGCTGCACGGCGCCGTCGGACGCGGTCACCTCGTAAACGTTGTTGTAGGTGACTCCGCCCACTGTCTCGGAGATCGGCCCTGTAATGACGTTCGATTCGTCGGGGAGGCCGGTTCCGGGCCCCGTCGTGGCGGCGCCGGTGGCGTCATACTTCCGGACGGTGTACGAATTGCCGTTCTCCAGGAGCATCCCCGTGGATTTCGCCGGCCACGCGGCGGTCGAGAGGCCTCCGGCCCGGCGCGCGACCCGCAACGCGTCCAGAATTGTGATTCTACCGTCGCCGAAACTGCCGCCGTTGTAGTCGTTCACCGGGGCGACGTCACCGTTTCGCCGCATCGTATCATCGACGGGCGTGAACCCGGCCGCCGCCTGCAGCAGGACAACCGCGTCCCGGTAGTCCACCGCGCCATCGCCGTTCGCATCGCCATAGACCGGCGCCGCGTGTGCGCACGCTGCCCCGAGGATAACCGCCGCCGCCGCAATGATTCTCAATATCGCCCCCTGCCCTCGCCTGACCGGCGCTCGCCTACGGATACAACACGCCGTGGATGTTCGCGTTCACCAATTTGTAGTCGGGGTTGATCGTCGTCGTCTGCAGGAAGATCGTGCGGCTGTACCCGTGCTGAACCGGACCGAGGAACGGGACGAACCAGTAATACTCCGTGCCGCTCGGGCCGGGGAACGCGGTGCTGTAGGTGATAGTGACGCGCCACGCGTTGTCGAAAGCGTGCGTCTGGTCGGCCGTTGTGACCACCACCGGCCCCTGAACCGTTCCGGCGTATGTGGCCGGGAACTGCAAGCCAGACACCACGTCGGTCACCGTAGTCTGTCCGAACCAGGTGACGCCGTCCTGGAAGGGATACTGGGCAACAATCAGCGGCGGATTGAACGTTGTGGCGTTCCCTCCGAACACGAGTTGGGTGGCCTGGAGCGAGGCCGGCGTGTTCGTGCCGTCCAGCACCTGAAGCATGTGCTCTTCGATGCCATTGACCGGCTTGATCACGTAGACACCGGGCACGGCCGTTCCGCCGACCAGATCGGTGATGGGGCCCGAGATGGTTTCGGCCACGTCCGGAACATCCTGGTCCGGCCCGGTGACGGCGGCGCCGTTGACTCCGTATTTTCGGAGCACGAAGGTGTTGTCCTGTTCGAGCACGAAAGCGGTGAACTTGGCGGGCCATTCGGCGGTAGACAAACCCCCGGCCTTGCGGAAAACGCGCAGCGCGTCCAGTATGTCGATCTTGCCATCCCCGAAACTGCCACCGTTATAGTCTCGTAGTGGAGCCACGTCGCCCGTTCGCCGGACGGAATCTGTGTCGGGGCGCAGGCCACCGGCCACTCGCAGCAATACGACGGCGTCCTTGAAGTCAATGACACCGTTTCCGTTCACATCACCGTACAAGGGTGCTGACCACGCGGCGGGAACCAGCATCAGAGCGCCGGCCAGCAGCCAATATCGGGAGTTCATCGCGCTTACCTCTTTGACTTCCGTGCGAGGCGCCAGGGAACACTCAGTCTGTAAGGCCGCCCGCAAACCGCTATGTTCAGTGGCAAGAAATGTGCCGCATAAAGGAGTTCATCGGCCCATGGCAACCGTGAGTCGAATTATGGCGCTGCGAACGCTGGTGTTCGCCGGCCTGCTTCTCCAGGCCGGCAGGTCGTTCGCGGATGCCGTGGACAATGAAATCCGCAGCGAGATGCACAAGCGCCACATTCCCGGTCTCGCCCTGGCGATCGTCCGCAACGGCAAGGTGATTCGGTCCAAAGGCTACGGATTCGCGAATCTTGAACTGGGCATCCGTGCGACGCCCGACACCGTGTTCAGCCTGCATTCCGTGAGCAAGCAGTTCTGCGCGGCCGGGATCATGCTGCTCATCCGCGACGGGAAGATCAAACTGGACGACCCCGTGACCAGGTATTTCCCGGAGTGCTCGCCCGCCTGGGATGCGATACAGGTCAGGCATCTGCTTAATCATACATCCGGAATCCCCGACTATCTCAATGAAGACCTGAAACTGCCGGACGCCGCATCGGATTCGGCCATCCCCGGCGCGGTCTCCAAACTGCCCCTCAAGTTCGCGCCGGGCAGCAAGTTCGCGTACAGCAATACCGGGTACCTGATGCTGGCACTGATGATCCATCAACTGACCGGCCGCCCGGACCCGGAATTCCTCCGCGAACGGATCTTCAAACCGCTGGGGATGGCCTCTTCGAGGACGTCCAGCCAGGCGGATATCATCCCGCGCCGCGCCGCGCGGTACGATTGGCAGAACGGCCATTTCGTGAATGGAAGGCCGCCGTCGACCGTGCCTGAGATTGGGGACGGCGGGATGCTGTCCACGGTCCTCGACCTCGCCAGATGGGATGCCGCGCTTTATACCGACAGGATCCTAACGGCGGGAGAGATACGCCTGATGTGGACGCCGGGCCCGTACGACGAAGAAGAAAAGGCACACTACGGCTTCGGATTCTACCTCGACTCTTTCAACGGCCATCGCAGAGTGTGGCACTACGGCGCGGGGTTCAGCGGCGAGAGGAGCGTTATCGCGCGCTACGTGGACGACAAGGTCACCGTCATCATCCTGGTGAACGGCGGCGAGCCCAAACTGCCGGCGCTGGTCAACCGGATCGCCGCGCAATTTCTGAACGACAGGAAGCGGTAACTGATCGCGTCGCGGGCGCCATGCCCCGGAGTTCAAGACATATGCAAAACACCATTTCCAGCCTCTTTGCCGCGGCCGTTCTGGCGGGTGCGCTCTCCGCCCCCGGGCACGCCGACAGGGTGGACGACCTGATACGCAACGTGATGCATAAGACGCACGTGCCAGGGCTTTCAATGGCGATCGTGCAAAACGGGAAGGTCATCCGGGCACAGGGTTACGGGTTCGCCAACCTGGAGTTGAAGGCGCCCGCTACGCCGGAAACGGTGTACAGCCTGCACTCCGTGAGCAAGCAATTCTGCGCGACCGGCATCATGCTTCTCGTGCGCGACGGCAAGGTGGGGCTGGATGACCCAGTCACAGAGTACTTCCCGGGCACGTCTCCCGCATGGGATGGCATCACGGTCCGTCATCTGCTGCACCATACTTCCGGCATCCCGGACTACCTGAACGACAACCTCAACCTGAACCTGGAGCCGAACGCGCCGGACTCAGCGATTCCACCCGCGGTGGCGCGATTCCCGCTGAAATTCAAACCGGGCGAGAAGTACGCGTACAGCAACACCGGTTACGTGATGCTGGCGCTGATCATCCACCAGGTGAGCGGGGCGCCCGACCCCGTCCTGCTGGCCGACCGCGTGTTCAAACCGCTCGGCATGACGGCAACGCGCAACGCGAATTCCATGGCCGTAATTCCGCACCGCGCCGCGAGATATGTGTGGAACGCGGGTGTATTTGTGAACGGCGCCCCGCCGGGGGATTCCGCGGAGATCTCCGACGGCGGAGTGCTTTCGACCGTGCTGGACCTCGCCAAATGGGACATCTCGCTCGACACGGACAAGGTCCTTACCGCGGCGGAACGCCGGCAAATGTGGACGCCCGGAACGGTGACGGATCCGTCGGGGTGCAAATACGGATTCGGGTTCTTCGTGGACACTTACAGGGGCCGCCCGCGCATCTGGCACTACGGTTCGAGCGGCGTCGGGCAGAGAGCGGTGATTGCGCAATTCCCGAAGGACAGACTGAGCGTTATTCTGCTGGTCAACGGCGGCGAACCCGTGTTGACGCGGCTGGCAAATCAGGTGGCGGACCACTATCTGAAGGGGTGACGGAGCACGACCGCGGCGCCCGCGTGCATTTCCCCGAATATCCACTGCGTCCGGATGTGACAAATTCAGATGGAAGTGGTAAAACGTATTTGGAATCGGCTCCGTTCAGTATCCCGGACAATCCGGGTCGCAACCGGCCTGAGAGGGTTGGAGGCACAATATGGAGCGACGAGCCTATGGACGGCGGATGCGATAGATGCGTCCGCCGTCCCTGGTTTTGGGGCCACCTCCGGCGCCGGCAATCGGACGGGGACGCTGCCGAAAAAGGAAATGCGGCCCGAGAAGGCCGCATTTCGAAATCCCAGCTCTGTCCAAACGCGCGGCGCGGGGTCAGTGATGGTGCACCAGGGTGATCGCGATGCCGAGGATCACGAAGAGCGCGCTGAGAACTCCGATGGCAAGGGGCGCCCAGGACTTACCGGGCTGATCGCCGACGTTCCATTCGAAAACTGAGCCGCCGGACGCCTTCTGCGACGCCGGCATAGCCGGCTCGACGATTACCACGGCCTCTGCAACCACGGGCGCGGCGGGCGCCGGAGCCTGCCGGGCCGGTTGTGGCGGCGCGGCGGTCGGTTGCGGCGGCGCAGGGGCAGCCTCCACCGGCGCCGGAACGGCGTCCCGCTGGGCGATCGTTTCCGCCAACAGATCGGTGGCCCAATCGGGAACGTCGCCGCCGGTCGGAACGGCGTGGGTCTCGGCCTGGTCGGTCATCGAGATGGCCTGCTCGACCGTCACATCGACGGTCATCTCCTTCACCCCTCCGTACCGCTTGCCGGGGTCGCTGGACATGCCTGTTCGGAGGGCATTCTCCCATGCCGGCGGCAGCCCGGTGACCGCTCCCGCGCCGGCGGGCGCCTTACCCGAGCACGCGAAGGCCGCCATCGCCGCCGCGGAGAAGACTTCCGATGCGGCGGTCGGCTGGCCCCCCTGCTTTGACTCAGGCGCCACGTAGGCCTCTTCAGGCCAGGATTCGAGACCGCCGACGTCGGCCAGTCGCGCCATAGGGTACGCCCAAACCCAACCGCCGACGCGAACGGCTGCGCCTTCCGGGAACACGTTGGCGGGGCACAGCCAACCATGGTAAATGCCCGCCGAGTGCATCGGTTCGAGCGCGGCCGCAACTGAATGCATGAAAGCCAGCACGTGATCGGCGGCCATGGGACCGGATCCAGCGATGACGTCCGCGAGGGACGACCCGCCGGGAGCCTCCTCCGCCAACCACAGCACTCCGCTCTCCACCCCTCCGCCGAGCACGGACAGGACGGAGGCCGGGCTTGGGGTAGCCACCGCCGCGGCCACGATGCGCTGGTAGACGGCGGTCACGGCGGCAAGGTCGGCCTCGTACAGGGCATCGGGAATCGCCAGCTGCGTCAGGCGCACAGGACGAGCGTCTGGGCCCGCCGCCAAAGCGACTGACCACGGACCGAAAACAACAGGAGTTTTAGTAATGGCGTATCCGCCGCACACATCGCGCATGGCAGGTGTCCTTTCAGGCGCCCCGGCAATGCTCTCAGCCGCAGGTCCCGCAAGCTTATGCCATGATTCGGCGGGTCTATCACCCAAACAACGTTTGTGCCCCGCCCGGTGGGGCGGGGCACAAATGGCTATCGAGGTTTGGCGGGTGCTTCGCGGAGGCGCTGGCCGCTGTAGCGGAGCGCTCTCTTCGCGGCGGGCGCCGCCGATTGCTGGTTGCCGTAAAGGTACCAGTCTCCGTTTTCCCAGTGAAGGACATCGTCGTAGGTCTGCACGGACTGGCTCACCTGGCCGGTATTGGCATCTGTGGCGGTCAGCGTCTCGGTCCAGTTAACGTAGGCCATGTTGCCAGCCACGCGGATGTCGTGGAACACCTGGTCTTCCTGGATGTTGTTCCAGTCGATGAACAGGTTGGCGAAGCCGTTCTTAACGTCGTCATAGGTGTACCCGTAGTCCAGGTAGGAGTAGGAATACACGGACATCGCGCGCTGGATATCCTTGTTCTCAATGCCTTTCTGCAGCTCGCGATAGCGGCCCTTGATCCGGGAGACGTCAGTATCTCCGCCGCCGCCGCCGCCGCAGCCGGCCACCAAGACCGCCATCACCCCCATCGCCGCCAGCAGCAGTAACTTCGATTTCATGTCGCTCACCTCCACAAAAATGACTGGTTCCACCGTTTCCGGTTCTTCCATCCGTATGATGCCACAACAGACGGCCATTTGGCCCGATAGCGGGGCGGAAGTGGAATCGCCACTTCAACTACCTTCCCCCACCCGCCATTCACCATCCACCAAAAAGGAACGTGGCCCGAACCGAAGTCCGGGCCACGCTCCTTTAACGTGGAGGCGATTGCCTCTTTGTGGGTTTAGAAGGTCTGGTGGACACCGATGAGGACGAAGATCGGCGGGACGGTGGTCCACGTCTTGTACTCGAAGTGCGCCGGGTACGTTGTACCGTCCACCGTTACCGGGGTGGGAACGTATCCGTAGGTGTTCGTGCCCGTCAGCGGGTTCTGCCAGAACTTGGCTGTTACGTCTTTGCTGTTCGTCAGGTTCTGAACCTGCATGAAGTAGTAAGACGACTTCTGCTTGTTGTTGTAGAGGCGGAAGGTGACGGACAGGTTCTTGTGCCAGCCCGTGTTGAACGGGTTCACTTCGCCGGTGTTGAGCTTGCCGTTCACGATGATGGGAAGTTCGTCGGTGGTTTGGTTGCCGTTCGGGTCCAGGCCGTAGCCGGCCCCGGTAGGACCGTCGCCGGGCTGTCCATACGGGTAGCCGGAGCCGAGTTCGAGCATCGGGTTGATCTCGAAGGCGCCCTTATTGTATTTGCCCACGACGTAGATCGTGTGCTTCTGGTCGAAGTTCAGGCGATGCTCCGCGTTCGGATCGGTAGCCGAGCCAATAGAATCGGTAACGAGAGAACCGACGACGTTGCTCTTGGCGGTCTGATACGTGTAGGTGATCCAGCCGCTGAGGCCGTTCACTTCGCGCATCTCGAGTTTGGTCTCAACGCCCCTGGTCTTGCCATGGCCGCTGTTATTGTAAACGAAGCCCTGTTTGTCTGTCGGATCGTACTGACCGAAGTTCGTGTAGTTGAACGCGTCTTTGGTCTTGCGATAGTAAGGCGTGATAGCGAGGCCGACGACCTTGGACAGCTGGGTTTCGATGCCCACGTCATAGCCATCCACGATCTCCGGCTTCACGTCAAAGAGGCGGCGGTTGCCCATGCTGAGCGGGCGCGTGTTCCCGCCCGGGCCGGTTGTGGCAACGTAGTAGCGGGATTCCAGGTTGGCCGGCGCGAACTGAATGAAACGTCCGGCGGACGCCTTCAAGAGCGTCTTGGGAGACAGGGTCAGCGTGGCGCCGATACGCGGCGTGGTCTTGGAGTAGGTGTTCTTGGCGCCCATGGTAGCGAGCAGAGCCTCGTCCGCGGCCTTGCGGTCCGCGTTTGTCATCGTGCTCAGGGTGGCGGCGGCTGCCGACCGGTCATACCGGCGGGAGTCGTAGCGAAGACCGGCGTCGATCACGAGGCTGCCGGTGGGCTTCCAGGTGGTTGACAGATAGCCGTTGCGGTCCAGCGTGGGGTTATGGCGAACGCGATGGGAAACGCGGAGCGACGCTGGGTCGTTGAAATCGCCGGACAGCTGGACGAGCGCGTTCCTGTTAGCGGCGTCGACCATCTCACCGCCGATACGAACCGTAAACGCCGGGCCCATCTGGGTGGTGAAGTCGAGTTTGCCGGCATTCAGTTTGTCGCGGTTGGTGACGTCCGCGATGTCCCACGAAGACAGCTGGTTGGCGTCCACGCGGCGGTCCCACGAATAGAACTGGCCGGTGAGTCCGCTGGTATTGGTGAACTGGTGGTTCCATGTGAGGGAACCGATGTTGTGCTGCTGGACCTGGTAGTCCTGAGTGAGCGGAGTGCTCACAAAGGCGTTGTTCTGGTAGTTGAACTCGTAGATGTGGGCGCCGGTATAGGTGTCGGCCCAAGGCTTGCCGGTGTACGGGTCGTTGACGGGCAGGTTGTAATGCTCGGCGCCGTTTGTGTACATCAGGGTGAAGCGGTCCTTCTTGCCGAAGGGCTGGATGAGCTTGATGATTTCGTCGTTGGATGCGGGGAGCGATTCCAGCTGGTGGTTCTTCTCGAAGCGTGTGCGGAAGAAGTTCCCGGAGACGTACCAGTTGAACCCGTTCTTTTCAACGTTGCCCTGTTCGTAAACGAGGCCGCTGTAATCCCACGAACCGGTGCTGGCTTCCACGGCGGCCTGGCCGCGCATGGAGGCGCCCGTCTTGACGACGGAATTGATGATGCCGCCGATGGCGGAGCCGAGTTCAGCGCGGTAGCCGCCTGTGTAGACGTTCATCCGGTCGAGGCCGACGGTGACGAGGTTGGTGGCGAATCCACCGGATGACGGCTCAACGATGAGGATGCCGTCCAGCATGTAGCCGACTTCCTGAATGCGCGATCCGCGCACGGACGGGTAGCCGTCCGCGTCCGGGATAATACCAGGCTGGGAAATGAGGGCACCAGGATACTGGTACAGGTTGTTCGGCTGAGAGCGAACGAGCTGCTCCTCTTTACTGGTCACGGTGTACAGCGTCGGGGTGACGTTCTTGTGAATGAGCGGTGCAATGACAGTCTGCACGCCCGTGAATACGGTTTCGCGCTTGGAAAGGACAAGGTCAACAGTACTCGTCAGTTCCTGGGTCACGTTCACGCTGGCACTGACCGTCTGGAAGCCAACGAGGGCTGCCTGAACGGTGTGGGTGCCGGGAAGGATGTCCGAGATCACGAACTTGCCGGAGGCGTTCGTGACGTCCATCTGGCCGGTGTCAACGGAGATCTGAACACCGGGCAGGGAGTTGCCGTTGGCATCACTGACGGTTCCCGCGATGGTGCCGGTGGTCAAAGATTGGGCGTGTGTCCGTGTTGCCACACCCAGACCAACGGTCATAGCGAGCGCCATCATGGCCGCAAGCGAGCGAACAGTAAGTCTCACAGTTGTCTCCCTCCTCCAAAAAGGGGATGACGCGTGTTCCTCTTCGTCCGGGCGGACGGGTCGAGGGATTGCGCGGAGAGCGTGATTGCTCTGCCATGATGATAGCATCGGTATATGGAGGCAGGATGCTTAGACCGAATGGACGGTTGAATATAAGTTCCAAAAGAATTTCACATTGGTCATCCTCTCTTCATTCGGGCTCTCGAAACAAGCCGGCAACACCGGCCTAATGCAATCTTAATGGTTTCGCCACGGGTGTGAAACGGCCTGAATGGTATTGTTTGAACATCGACTTGCGACAGCCGAGAGGATCGGACGGAACGAGGGAATTGTCCCTGCTCTCGCGTCGCGGATGTTCAATGGAGGTTGCCCGTGCACAAGATACGCCCATTCTTCGCGGCTTTGCCGCTGCTTGCCGCCGTCGCTCACGCCCAGGATGCCCCGGTCGTCCAGGCTCCGGCGCCGCCCGCCATCCAGGTGAGCGGCTTCGTGGACTGGTACTACGAGTACAATTTCAACCGTCCGCAGCGGTACATTTCCGACGGCGCAGGCGGAACCACTCTCAATCCCATCCAGAACAACCTGCGGAATTTTGATTTCAAGGACAATCAGTTCGCTCTCAACATGGCGGAAGTGGTTATCCAGAAGGCGCCGGCCCCGGTTGGGTTCCATGTGAACCTGGCGTTCGGGAAGGCCACGGACTATATCCACGCCGGCGAACCGGGTGGCGCCGACACGTACAAGCATATCCTACAGGCCTACCTGACCGCCCCGGTGAAGGCGTTCGGCAAAGGGGACACGATCGATGTCGGCAAATTCGTGACTTCCCACGGCGCCGAGGTGATCGAAACCAAGGACAACTGGAACTACACGCGCAGCCTGCTCTTCGCGTGGGCCATCCCCTATTACCACGCCGGACTGCGATACAACCACCCAATCGACGCGACATCCAGCCTCACCCTGCATCTGGTCAACGGCTGGAATAATGTTGAAGACAATAACACCTCGCCCAGCGTCGGCTTTATGTACACCAAGGCGTTCACGCCGAAGTTCACCTGGGTGCAGAACTACATGGGAGGGCCCGAGCAGAACAAGGACAACAAGGATATCCGGCACCTGATTGACACGGTGCTGACCTACAACGCAACGGACAAGACGTCGCTGATGCTGAACACGGACTTCGGGTTCGACAAGGTTGCGGGGCAGAACGTGAAATGGAGCGGGGTGGCCGGCTACGTCCGCCAGGCGCTCACGCCATCCACAGCCGTGGTGGCCCGCGCGGAGTATTACGATGATAAGGATGGCTTCACCACAGGCACGGTTCAGAAGGTGAAGGAAGCGACGCTTACCTATGAGTGGAAATCCACGACCGGCCTCCTCACCCGCGCGGAATTCCGATACGACAAGTCCAACGCGGATTCATTTCAGAATCACGATGGCACCGGAAAGGACTCCCAGGCGACGGTGCTTCTGGGAACCGTCTACGCTTTCTAGCACAGACGGCGGTCCACGGTACGGCCCGCCGTACCGAATACCGGGAGGGTTAACCGAATCGGGACGCAGGGTGGGCGCATTCAGCCCTTACCCTGCGTCCCGATTCGCCTTTGGCCGAGCCAGTTCGCCCGACGCGAACACCCCGAGAGCCGCGGGGAGCCAGGTGGCGATGATGCGGTAAGCAAGCGTCCCGGCCAGGGCGACCGGTCTGGGCACGCCCAGACTCCCGAACCCGGCGACCATGGCGATTTCAAAGGTGCCCAGACCGCCCGGGAGAAACGAAATGATGGCGCCAACGGTGGCGAGGCAGAACCCCAGGAGCGCAGTGGACACGGAGGGAGAGTAGCCAAACGCGCTGAGGCACAGAGCCATCGTCACCACGTCGGACAGAAGCATCGCGACGCCGGCGAACCCCATCTTCCAGCCTATGCCGGGATGGCGGTCCAAACGGTCTCGCATGCCGGCGACGGTTTCCGCCACGTGGTCCGGACCGTTCGCGGGCAGCCGGGCTTTCAACCGCAATCCGGCGAGCGTTGCGTTCAGGGCGTCGCGCCATCTGGTCAGGAAGCGGCGAACGCGTTCGGGACGCCGCCACATCCGCAGAGCCGCCCACGCGACCACGACGGCGACGCCCACGATGGGAATCGCCGCGACAGCCGAGCGCACATCCTGCCGGTTCAGAATCGCGCTGAGGACCCCCAGCAGCAGAAGGAGGAAGAACGCCGCGTAATCCACGGCATAGAACATCGGCCCGACGAATGCGGCGCGCGTTTTGTCCAGTCCGCGCCGGCCGAGGATGAGGTACATGGCCGCGGGGCCGGTGGCCGCCGGGCCGGGCACGATTCGGTTGACAAATATGAGCAGAAACGTGGCCCGCAGCGATTGGGCGAACGGGATGTCAAAATCGACGAGGCGCAGACACTGCCGAACGGTGAGCGTCGCGAAGGCATAATAGAGGATCTGGGCGGCGAGCGCCCACATCAGGGGCCCGGAACGGGCGTGTTGGAGGATGCGGACGGCTTCGCGAAGCTCGTGGTTATTCCGGAAGGCGAACAGCGCAACGAGGGCGAGGACAACGATGAGGGGGAGTAGGCGTCTGGGGCCTGTCACTGAGTTGTCACTTCATTAACGTTATGCGCCGGAACCGGCGCCGCGCGCTCAGCGGTTGAAATATTTGACCATTCGGACCTTGGTGCCGCGCCGGGTGCTGGTGATGTCCACGTCGTCCATCAGGGCGTGGATCAATGCGATGCCGCGTCCGGACTCCGCCGAATTCTCCGCCATGTGCGGTTCTTCAAACGTGAAGCCATCCCCAAAATCGCGGACTTCGATGGCGAGATGGTCGTCCGCTGGAAGAGCGGCGACCGTGACCACCGGCGCATCTTCGGGGACACTGGGGGCGGCGCCGTAGCGGACGCCGTTGACACAGGCTTCGGCAACCGCGAGCGTGATGTCCGCCACCTGACGATTGTCGAACGGGAAATGCTGCACAATCTGCTTAACCGCGCGCCGGGCGGGACGCAGGTCGTTCTCGCTGAAAAGCGTCAGCAATGCGGGATGCTTACAGTGTTCGTCAGTACTTGCAATAGTCATCTTATTAAGGGGTTCCGGGCCCTCTCGAAATGGAAACCTGGGATTTCTCCCACGCCGGACAAGCATATTCACTTCGGTTTTCGGTGCATATACTATGCCATAGCTCGTACGCTGAGCGTCGGACGTTTGGCCGCTCGCCCTTCCCATTATTGGCGCTCCAACAGAGCATGTAAAGCCAATTCACCGATTATCTTAAACGATTCTCACCGGCTACACCTCCGCTATGCGGATGGTTCCGCAACAGGCAGAGCTTCGACCGCGCCTCCGCCGGTGAGCCAAACGCCGAGGACCACCAACAGCGTTCCGGCCAGCAGGAGGAGCGTCGCGCGCTCCGCGCGGAAGAGCATGCCCAACCCAATGCCCACAACCGGCTGGAGGAAGACGAACACTCCAACCTTGCCCGCCGGCATATGCTCGAGAACCAGGTACCAGAGCGTATAGCCCACAACCGAGCACGGTATCGCGAGGAACAGCACGGCGAGCCACGTTGTGAGTGTGTGCGGCGGGGCCGGAAGCCCGCCTTTGAACGCTGCCGTGAGGAAGAGGATGATCGTGGCGAACAACATCGCCCACACCGTGAGCACGAGGGGACGGTAGCGGCCCAGCAGTGGCTTGCCCAGGATGGAATACAGCCCCTCGGTAAAGAAGCTGAGCAGCATCAGACCCTGCCCCAGCATCACGCGCTCGCTCGCCCGGCCGAATCCGTGCCGCGACACGAGGAGGTATGCCCCAATACACGCCACAGCGATTCCGGCCCATTGCCGGCCGGCCAGCCGCTCGCGGAGAAAGATAGCGCCCATGATCGCCAGCGCGACCGGCTCCAACGGGCTCACAACGGCCCGGTCTGTCGATGAGGCCAGGAGAATGCCCTGATACGTCAGCAGGTAACTGCCTGCGACGGTGATGCCGCCGATGGCGACGATCCGGACGATATCGGCGCGCCGGATGCTGATCCTCGAGCGGCGCACCACCAGAATCGGGAAGAAGACGAGCGTGGCGATGAGGAAACGCCACGCAGCCAGGCCGGCGGGCGTCATCTCGCGCAAACCGATGTCCGCCACGAGGTAGGAGGCGCCCCACACGAGGTTCATGGCCACCATCATCGGCGCGCCGTATCGGGCGAACACGGAACGGTCGGCCCGGCTATTTGCGGTCAGGCTCACCCGCACAGGATAGTAAGCCGGTGGGAGGCGCGGCGAGTGAGCGGCGTACACAAACTGGGCGGAGAAGGATTGCCCCCGCTCCGCCCCGCCGTCCGACCGAAGCCGCCAACAATGCGCGGTTCCCAGAACAGGGTACAGTACCCCTATTCGATGAGCTTCCACTTCAGTTTGGTGGAAGGATCGGACTTTGCGGTGTAAACCTTGGTTGGATCCGCCGATCTGAACTGAATCGTGAATATCCCGTCTGCGGACTCGGCCAACGAGAGCACATCGATCACCGCATTGTGATCCACCATTCCCGAAGCGGGGAGCGACGCATACCCCACCAACTCAGCTACCGGTACGAAGAACTGCCTGGTCGTCGGCTTCTTCATCACGACCCAATCGGAGAAGCTCGCGGCTTTGTCTTGCGTCTTGCCGACCTCATCACCCAAGATCACAAAGCCGCTGATGGAAGTTAGGTAGGATCGACCGGTCTCGGTGGTCCACATGTGAAACCGCCCTAAGGCGAAATCCGACCACAAGTACCAATGAAACGATTTGTTGGTATCCGTCGACCTCACCTCATAGCAGTATCGGTCGAAAGCCCTGTCCTTTCGTCCCAGGCCGCTCACCTCCCGGTATTCGCAACGATGATACGTGCCGCACACCTCTACCGGTACGAGAACCGATCTGCCGTCCGGTTGGGTAATTGGAAGTATGGCACTGGGCAGCACTCGCTTTTCGGAGCCTTTCGGTTCGAGTTTCCTGATAATGCACTGGGTCGGGATACCGGGTGGCCTTGGCACCTCGGCGTTCGCATTTCCCGCGCAGGCGAGCAGAAGGGGAAGGGATAATGCCGTCAACAGGCCCAGGCGAACTCGCATGACGCACCTCCTCGCGAACAACAGTGCGCTTGGTGGCATGTCTTGATGGTCACTTCGCGCGAGAAGAGTTTTGGCTCACAGGGATTGTCCCCCCCCGGCTTACTTGTCAAGGATTCGATATATAAGAGTTGCGTATGCCGTTTATCCACTGTGTTACCGGCGACCGCTTCTACTGAACGGTGACGGTACTCATCGCTCATCGTTCATCCTTCATCGTTTAGCCCAATCTCTCGCTATCCAGCGAAGAACGTGGTAACATAGAGACAGCAAGGGGCTCCCTGCGGTATTGGTGCTGGGTACGTTCGTGTTGAGCCGACAATCACTCTAAGGGCTGCGAGCGTGCGTACCGGGTGGTACCCGGCCTGGATCCGGGGGCATTACGTACGTGCCGAGCGGCCCACCCTTCTACCAGAAGGGTTCAAACACGACTCCTCACGGTACTCGCGGGTCCCTTGCAACCCTTTCCCCCACGGCCCTCCGTCACGGCATCGGCGCGGGACTCGAGAGCTTTTCGGCCGGGCTGAGCGCCTCATTCCCCTCCTGGTGACGCAGCCTCTGGTCGGCCTGCCACGCCAGTTCGGCGCCCAGCAGGAGCACGATCATCGAGTAGTAGATCCACATGACGAGGATGATGACGCCGCCCAGCGAGCCGTAGACCACGTCGAAGTGCCCGTAGTGTTTCAGGTACCAGCGGAAACCCAGCAGCGCGAGGTGCCACAGCAGGCCGCCGACGACGCCGCCGAGCAGAGCCGCCCGGAAATGCACGCGCGTGTTGGGCAGGATGTAGTAGGTCGCGGTGAACATGGCCACGCCGAGCAGGATGGGGACGAGGTATCCCATAGCGTGCCAGAACACCGGCAGGTCCGGAGTCTGGTGGCCGAAGACGCGCCAATGCAGGCCCTCGATCCGCAGCGTGATGGCGGTGAACGCGAGCGACACGAGCAGCCCGGCGCCGACAAGCAACAGCATGGCGGTCGCCAGCAATCGCGATTTCAGGAATTTTCGCTTCTCGACATCCCACGTCATGCAGAGCGCGGTTTCCATGTTCACGAAAGCGCCCGTGGCGGTCCACAACAGGACGAGCACACCGACCGCCAGCACCTTGCCGCGCGTGGCCACGATGTTGCCCAGCGTGGTGCGCACTATATCGGCCACCGGGCCGGGCGCGTAGGACTGGAAGAAATCCATCACCTGATGGAAAGCCTTCTGTGATCCCACCACGTAGCCCAGGGCGGACACGCCGAACAGCAGCAGGGGGAAGAGGGAGAGGGTCGCGAAGAAGCTCATCGCGGCGGCCATGATCGGGCCGTGGTCATGAAGGAACTCGCGCACCACCGTCCTGACGAATCGCCACACGCGGATCATTGGCTTGATTGTGTGGGACATAGCGGTATTCCGGCGGGTTCAGCGGCAGGCGTTCATCGGCAGTTGGGTGGCCGGCCCGGCGATGGGCATTCCGCGGATGGCGCCCATGCGCTGCGGCGGCCAGAGCACGATGCTGGCGCGGCCGCGAACCAGGGCCATTGGAAGGAACGGGATCGGCCAAAGATGGCTGTCGAAACTCCGGTTCCGGTTATCGCCCAGGACGAAGAGACTGCCCGGCGGCACCCTCGCTTCAGCGTAGTTGTAGTCCGGCATCGTCTCTTCGTACGACTCCTTCAGCGGATTTCCGTTCACGAAGACGATGCCGTCCTTCACCTCCACCGTCTCACCGGGAACGGCGATGACGCGCTTGATGTAGTCTGCCTGGGGATCCGTCGGTGAGCGGAACACGATGACGTCGCCGCGCTCCGGCACGCGCCACCGGTAGGTGAGCTTGTTGATGAGCGTGTACTCGCCGCCGTGCAGGGTGGGCGCCATGGAGATGCCCTCGACACGGGATATCTGCAGGAGGAAAGTCACCACGAAGATAGCGACCACGCTGGCGATGATCCCGCTGTCCGTGTATTCGGCGATCGCGGACCGCACCCTCGCCGGCACGAAGCGCGCGAAAGTGGCCAGCCGGAAACCGGCCAGCACAGCGAACACCACGAACAATTTGAGGTAAACGGATTCCATCAGTAGGCAGTAGGCAGTAGGCAGTAGGCAGTAGACAGTAGTCAGTAGGCAGTAGACAGTAGACAGTAGACAGTAGTCGGTAGTTAGTAGTCAGTTGTCAGTAGTCGGTAGTTAGTAGTCAGTAATCATTCATTCGCCGGCGCGGCAGGGCTTGCTCAAGACGCGAGTTTCTTCTTTACGACTTGATTTGCCAGACCGGGGTTCGCTTTTCCTTTGCTGGCGCGCATCACCTGGCCCACAAAAAAGCCGAGGAGTTTATCCTCGCCCGCGCGGTAACGACCGGCCTCGCCCGGGTTGGCCGCGATGACCTCGTCCACGATGCCTTCGATGGCGGACGCATCGCTCACCTGGACCAGGCCCTTTTCGTCAATGATGGCGTGAGCGCTCTTTCCCGTTGCGAACATCTCCTCGAAAACAGCCTTGGCGATGGTGCCGCTGATCGTGCCGTCCCGGATGAGTCCGATAAGGGCGGCCAGTTCCGCCGGCGTCACCCGCGTCTCGCGGATGTCCAGATTGTCGGCATTCAAGAGTCGTGCCAATTCGCCTGTGACCCAGTTCGCCGCGGCTTTCGGATCGCCCGCCGCGTTGGCGACCGACTCAAAGTAGTCCGCGATCGGCCGTTCGACGGTGAGGACCGCAGCGTCGTACGCGCTGAGGCCGTAATCGGCAACGAATCTGGCCGCCTTCGCCGTCGGGAGTTCGGGCAGAGACGAGCGGATTCCCTCCAGCAACGCGTCGCTGAATTCAAGCGGGACCAGGTCCGGATCCGGGAAGTAACGGTAGTCCGCCTCGGACTCCTTGTAGCGCATCGGCACGGTCACGCCGTTTGCCTCGTCCCAGCGCAGGGTCGCCTGCATCACCTTTTCGCCCCGGCGGAGCAGGCGTTCCTGCCGTTTGATCTCGGCCTCGCTGCTTTTGAAGAGCACCCTGAAGGAGTTGAGGTTCTTCAGTTCGGTGCGGGTGCCCAGTTCCGTGGTCCCGACGGGCTTGATCGAGATGTTGGGTTCGCAGCGGAAGGAGCCTTCCTCCATTTTGCCGTCGGACACGCCGAGGTACACGAGGATATTGCGCAATGTGGTGGCGTACTCGCGGGCCTGTTCCGCGCTTTCCACATCCGGTTCGCTCACGATCTCCATCAGCGGAACCCCACAGCGGTTGTAATCCACCAGGCTGCTCACATCGCCCGCGTTATGGAAAAGCTTGCCCGTATCTTCCTCGAGGTGGACGCGCCGGATGCGGACACGCTTCACGGCCCCGTTGACCGTGATATCGAGATGCCCGTTCGTTCCGATCGGTTCGTCGCCGTACTGCGTAATCTGATACGCCTTGGGGAGGTCCGGGTAAAAATAGTTCTTGCGATGGAAAATCGTCGGCGTGTTGATCTTGCAGCCAAGCGCCATGGCCGTCTTGATCACAAACTCGATGGCCTTCTGGTTCGGCACCGGAAGGCTGCCGGGCAGCCCCATACATACCGGGCAGACGTGTGAGTTTGGCGAGCCGCCAAACTCGGCGCTGCACCCGCAGAACATCTTGCTCCGGGTCTTCAGCTCGGCGTGAGTTTCCATGCCGATTGTCGGTTCATACAGGACTGTGTCAGACATATCTCGTTCTTTGGTCGGCTCTGTCACCATTACGCCCGGGCTGCCGGTGAAAGTTTCGTGTGCCAGTCCGTGGACTGCTCGTACGCGTACGCGGCCCTGAGCATGGCGCATTCGTCCAGCGGTTTCCCGATGATCTGGAGTCCCACCGGCAGACCGTTGGAGAAGCCCGCCGGAATGGACATCGCCGGAACCCCGGCGAGATTGATCGGAAGCGTGCAGATATCGGACAGCCACATCTGATACGGATCGTCGGCCATCTCGCCGATTCGAAACGCCGGGATGGGCGACACGGGCGCCATCAGCATATCGCACTGGGCGTACGCGGCATCGAAATCGCGGCGGATGAGGGTCCGAACCTGCTGCGCCTTCTTATACCAGGCGTCGTAATAACCGGATGACAGGGCGTATGTGCCGATCATGATCCGACGCTTGACCTCCGCGCCGAACCCTTCCTCGCGGGTGAGGAGATACATCTCGATCATATCGGCGTCCTTGTCGGTCCGATGCCCGTAGCGGACGCCGTCGTAGCGGGCCAGGTTGCTGCTGGCTTCGCACGGCGCGATGATGTAGTACACCGGCAGCGTATATCGGAGGTATGGCAGTGAGACGTCCACCACTCTGGCGCCAAGTTCCTCAAATCTCGCGAGCGCGGCGGCGACGGCGGCGCGGGTCCCTTCCTCGAGGCCTTCGCCGAACAGCTCGATCGGCCGGCCGATGGTCAGGCCCTTCACCCCACCTTCCAGGGCCGCGGCGAAATCCGGCGCCGGCTGGTCGATGGACGTCGAATCGCACGCGTCGTGTCCGGCCATCACATTCAACAACAGCGCCGCGTCGCGCACATCGCGGGTCAGCGGGCCGATCTGGTCGAGCGACGAGGCGAACGCGACGAGCCCGTACCTTGAGACTCTGCCGTACGTCGGCTTCACGCCGACGACTCCGCAGAACGAGGCGGGCTGCCGGATGCTGCCGCCGGTATCCGAGCCGATGGCGACGGGCGTCTCGCCGGCCGCAACGGCCGCGGCCGATCCGCCGCTGGAGCCGCCGGGAACCCGATCGGTATCCCATGGGTTGTGCGTGACCTGGTACGCCGAGTTCTCGGTGGATGAACCCATCGCGAACTCGTCCATGTTTGCCTTGCCCACGATGATCGCGCCGGCCGCCTCCAGGCGTTCCACAACGGTGGCGTTGTACGGCGGTTTCCAGCCTTTCAGGATGCGGGATGCGCAGGTGGTTTCGACCCCTCGCATCGCCATATTGTCTTTCAGCGCCACGGGCACGCCCGCCAGGGGCGGCAGCGGCTTGCCGGCGGCGCGCAAGGCATCGATGCCATCCGCGCGCTCCAGGGCAGAATCGCCCATCACGCGCAGAAACGCTTTCACGTCCGGTTCGACGCGCGCGATCTTCGCCAGGCTGTCTTGCATCACCGCCCGCGCCGTGGTTTCACCGCTAGTTATCGCCGCCACGATCTCGTGCGCGGGCTTTGTGTTCCAATTCGACATGGTGGGGGAACGGGGCCTCAGGTCTCGACAATCTGCGGAACGACGAACATATTCAACTCGGCGCGCGGGGCGTTGGCCACCACTTCCTCGGGGGTCAGGCTCGGGCGCACTTCGTCCGCACGCGTCACGTTCTTAGCGCCCACGCTGTGGGCGGTTGGTTCCACCCCGGTTGTGTCCACGGCCTGAAGCTCCGCGAAATGGTCGAGGATGCCGTCCAGTTGCCGGGCGAATGTGTCCACTTCGTCTTCGCTCAATTGCAGGCGGCCGAGTATGGCGATTTTGCGGACATCTTCGGGTGTGAGGATGGGCATGCGTTCCTCCGGGAGGCACCGCCGGGGCAGGTCCCGACGCTGATTTGAACATAGCATAACGCCCGAAGAGGGTCAAACGCGCGCGGGGGGCAGCCCGTATGGACCGCCCCCCGCCCTAAGCCGTCACGAAGCCGATGTTAGCGCAGATAGGTGTTCAGGCCGATCAGAAGCAGCGTCTGATTGCCGTTGCCCTTGTTGTACTTGCGGTAGTTGATTTCGGCGAAGAGCGAGACGTCGTTGCTGATGAACTGCTTGACGCCGCCCTGCAGGCCCCAGTGCGAAACGTTGTCCGAGTTTCCACCGGTCTTCACGTGGGAGGTGCCGATAGCGGCGCCGGCGTAAGGAACCGTGCGGCTGACTGCCGTGGATTCCTGGGGCATGAAGTTGTAGTTGGCGACGGCCTCAATGGACGTAAACGTATCGCCACCGGAAACGTGCGAATAAGCCAACCCGCCGCCGACCTGGACGTTGCGGTTCAGATAGGGGAGATATCGCAGGTTCAGAGACTGCGAAGTTCCGCCGCCGGACTGATGCAGAACGGCGTTGAAAGCGATTCCAACTTCCGCGGTGCCCTTGTCCGGTGGGACCATTTCACTGTACACCTGCGGCGTCGAACCGATCTGCGCGAATGAGGCGCCTGCCACCAGAACAGTGGCGCTGGCGGCTGCCAGCCAATGGGTCATCTTCATAGTGTCTCCTCGCTCCGATTGGAGCTGTTGGCCGCCGGCCGGCACAAGCCCGCGACCCAGTGTTTCCGGACCCATGAGTCAGTCGCTGTGTCCAGTGTTTCCAACGACACACTCCGGGTACCGCGTGCCATGAACTGCGGAATCATCGCTCCGCATGCCGATTGTCGGACGGGACAAAATGCCTGTTTAGGGTACAGCCTAAAAGATCTACACACCGCGGAGTGAAGACAGGCGTCCACTCGTGCCGTCCAAGCGATTATACACCGCCGCGCGTAGATGGTTCCGTTCGGGGCGGCTATTCGACGGCTTGTACCAGAGGAAATAGCCTGCCGCCACGATGACCACAACGAGCAAGACGATGCTCCAGAGCACCCCCCAGGCGAACGCTTCCCGGACCTCTTCGTCATTTCGCGTCATCGGAAGACCTTTCAACACTCAGGAGATGTGCAATCCGGCCAATGCGAATTGTACCACCACGATACTGCCCGCGCCCAACAAGGCGTAGACCACGATACTGCTGCGCTCGTGTTCCAGCATTTCCTTGAGCGTGGCAAAGCCCACGGTGTAGAGAAAGCTCCCGGCGATGAAGCCCAGGGTCAGTCCCAGCACAAGGGGCGGCGCGCCGTTGAGGGCGCGCATACCGACGAAGGCGCCCAGAGCCGTGGACAATTCGACGGCCAGCGTGGTGAGCACGGATCGCGTGCGGCTCCAGCCGGCGAGCCGGCAGACGGAGACCAACGCGAGACCTTCGGGCACCTTATGGTAAGAGACCGCGATCAGAATCAGCGCGCCCAGCACTGCGTCGTGCTGCTGGTAGCCGGCGGCGATCGCGAGCCCGTCCATAGTGGCGTGAAGCGCGAGGGTCACGATCATCAGCACGCCCAGGCGGAGATAGCCCTCCTGGCGTTCCGAAGCTGTGGCGGCGCAGGCCGGGCACATATAGTAGACGTACTTCCCGACGAGGAAAAAAGCGGCCAGGCCGGCGCCCGTGCTGAGCGCGGTCAGGAGCCACCCGGCCAGCGGGGTCGCGGCCATCGAGGCGGCCGCTTCGGGCAGGACGTGGATCGCCGTCACCGCCAGCAGCGCTCCGGCGGCCAGGCTCACCATCCCGCAGAGGGTGCTGTGCGCTATGTTCTTCACCGAGGCGCCAACGCCCGCCCCGAGCATCGCCGCCCCCGTCGCAACGCCGGATCGAAGGAGTATCATCTCCGTCGGTGTGTACATCAAGCCGTCTCCTTCGTCGATCTTCCGTTCATCAACCGCATCGCATTGAGCGTGACCAGGACGGAAGCGCCCGTGTCCGCCGCGACAGCCATCCACAGTGTGGCGACGCCCGCAATGACCGCAATCAGGAACACCAGTTTGATCGCCAGGGCGACGAAGACATTTTGCCGGATGACCGCCAGGGTCCGCCGGCTCAACGCGATTGCCTCGGCTACGTGGTTCAGGTCGTCGCCCATCAGCGCAATATCGGCCGCCTCAATGGCGATGTCCGATCCTATGGCGCCCATCGCGATGCCGATTGTCGCCGCGGCCAGCGCCGGGGCATCGTTGACGCCGTCGCCAACCATGGCGACTCGGCTGTCGCGTTCCATTCCTGCCACCGCGTCGTGCTTTTCGGCCGGAAGCAGGCCGGCGCGGATATCGTCGATGCCCGCGACGCGCGCCACCGCCTCGGCCGCGCGATGGGAGTCCCCGGTGAGCAGCGCGATCTTCGAAATGCCCTGCCGGCGGATCATGGCCAGCGCCTGCGCGACTTCCGGCCGGGGCCGGTCGGCGATGCCGAGGAGGCCCAGAGGGCCCGCGGCGGAGGATACCGAAAGCACGGTCTGCCCGGAAGCTTCCATCGCGGACGCGGCGGCATTCAGCGCTTCGGGAAGCGGCTGCGCCTGCGTCACGGAGGCCAGGCTCCCGATCCAGAACGATTCGCCGGCCACATCACCGGAGATACCTTTGCCGGGGGCTGAGTGCGAATCGGTAGCGGCCACGGGCTCGAGTCCCCGCTCCATGGCGTATCGGCGGACAGCATCCGCCAACGGGTGAGTGCTGTGCGCCTCAAGGCCGGCCGCCAGCGCCACCAGGGCATCGAGATCTACTCCTCCTGCCGGAACCACGGTCGTGACAACGGGCAGGCCTTCCGTGAGAGTGCCAGTTTTGTCGAACGCCACGCGCGTTACGCCACCGGCGGCCTCCAGCGCGGCGCCCCCCTTGATAAGGATGCCCTTGCGCGCGGCGTTTCCAAGCGCGGACACCACAGCCACCGGCGTGCTGATGACGAGCGCGCACGGACACGCGGCTACCAGCATGACCAGCGCGCGGTAGATCCAGGTGTGGAACGACTGGTGGAGGGCCAGGGGGAACAGAAGCGCCATGGCGAACGCCAGCGCGATCACCGCCGGGGTGTATATCCGGCTGAACCGGTCCACAAAGCGCTCGTGCGGCGCCTTGCGATCCTGGGCGTCCTGAACCATCTCCACGATGCGCGCGATGGTAGAGTCGCCCTCAACGCACGTCGTCCTGACCTCCAGCACGCCGTTGCCGTTCATCGTGCCGGCATAGACCGTATTCCCAACGCTCTTTTCAACCGGCATGCTCTCACCGGTTATCGACGCTTCATTCACCGCGCTGTGACCGGCCGCGACGAGGCCGTCCAGCGGAACACGCTCACCGGCGCGGATGCGGATCAGCGAGCCAACGTCGACAATCGCCGAAGGCACCTCCAGTTCCCCCTCGTCACCGATCAGACGGGCGACGGGCGGCGCCAGCGCCATCAACGTGCGGAGGCTCCGGCGCGTACGTTCCATCGTCAGCATTTCCAGCCATCGCCCGACCGCATAAAGGAAGAATACGACAGCGCCCTCGTCCCACTTGCCAAGCGCCAGGGCCCCTATCACCGCGATGGACATCAGAAGGTTGATGTCCCCGAGGAGGCCGGCCTTCACAGAACCGTAGGCCGCCCGGAATACCGGCCCTCCGCCCACGATGATCGAGACGGCGAATAGCGCCTTCGCCATACCCGGCAGCCGATGCTCGAGAGCGGCGCCCAGGAACAGGAATGCGCCGGACACGGCGACTCCCAGCGTCCTCGCGGGGGTGGAAACCTCCTCCAGACTCTGTACCGCCCCGTGCGAATCATGGATGCCGTAACCCAGGCTGCGCACCTGCTCCTGGATAGTCTCGGCAGACACCGCCAAAGGGTTGTACGCCACCGACATGCGCGACGATGCGAATGCGGTGGAGACGCGCTCCACCCCGTGCAGCCTGGCGACGGCGCGGTTCACCTTGATGGCACATTCGGAACAGTCCATTCCGGTGACGACATAGGTCTCGTGCCTGGCGCCGCTTTCGCCCGGCAGGGCCGCGGGTATGTCGGTGGTTTCAGGCTTCATGGCGCCCCGTATCGCGCTCACGGGCGGACAGGCGTTCCTCAAGGCGGGCCTGCCTCACGGCGGTGATGACATCGCCGCGCGTCCGTTCCAGAAGGCCCCGCATCGCGTCCGTGGTCCGGCGGAGGCCTCCCGTGAGGGCTTCCGGGTAATCGAACGTCATCAGTGCCGCGTGAACATCCTCGGCCAGCAACAGAAGGCTTTCGGCACGTTCCGTGTTCGCGTCCCGGATCGCATCGAGGATCGCCCGGCGCAGTTCACCGATGGCTTCGCCGACGCCGTTCAGGTAGGCGCCCGGTTCCACGCACAACTCCTCGATGGGCGGGAGCGGCCGCCCTGCCACAAGGGCGACGGTTGCATGCGCCTCCGCGTATTCCTTCATCGCATCCTGCGTATACCCAGCGTGGTAGATATCGGGATGGCCCGCGGTGGCCGCATGTATCTCACAAACCAGCGCCGCGCCCTCGGCGAGGCCCGCCTGCGCTTCCTCGTGCTGGCCACGGTGTGTCGCGCGGATGGTGTTGGCGGACACGCGCACGAGCCTTCGCGAGATGGCCAGCGCCGACTCCCTGGCCGCGTTCTTAGCGGCTACCTGTTCATGTAGTGATTCGAGCATTATCATCCGTCAGGTATACGCGGCGAAGACACGAGGCCGCATCTCCATCCGCCGTCCCGCTCCTTGTCTAGACGCTGTTGGGATCCACGGGCGATACCGGCCCCGACGGCACGGTGGGCGCGGCGTTCACCGGAGGCGCCGGGCGCTTGGGCGCTTCAACGCCAACAACCGGGTTCAAATGGATCCGGCCTTCCAGCAGGCGCTTGAGGTTCGCAGGCGCCGGCGCGTCATTCGGGAATCGCCGGATGATCGTCCGCCACATCGCCTTGGCCTTGTCGATTTCGCCGGCGTATTCGAGGCAGTGAGCGCGGAAGTGCCATACCATCTGCGGCGCATTCCGGTCCGTCGCTTTCGCGAGCCACTGCGCGGCGCTCAGGAAATGCCTGCGATGATATTCCAGGTTCCCGATCTCGAAATAGAGGTCGTACTCATTCGGGTTGTACGCCAATCCTCTAAGGAACACGCGCATGGCCGCGTCATCGCGGCTGAGGGTAGACCACAGCACCCAGCCATAGTTCTGCCAGCCCTCCACATATGTAGGATCGAGGTCCGTGATCATGGCATAGCAGGCGCGAACCGAGTCATAGTCGCCGCGATGCCAGAAGACGTCGGTCTGCGTGAGCAGTTGGTCCACCGCGCGGTCGATGCGCTGGTGCGAGGGCAGGACGCGCGCGGGCTTTTCCCTTCGCGCAGCCTCCGCGGGCCCGGCAAGCAGCACCGCGCCGACCAGGCCGAGCCCCAGACAAAATCGGATCGAGTTCACTCTTCCCCTCCCGTCAGCTTCTCCAGCCAATCAGCGAGCGCGCCGGAAACCCCGAGGCGTACCGCCGCGCAACGCACGTCACCGGCATAACACGCGGCGCGACGAGCGTATTCCGTCGCTCTTTCCTCACGGCCCTCGTCCCGAAAATGGCGCAAGCGCAGCATGACGGTCGCGAGACCGTCCAGGCACCGGCTGAGCACCGCCCGATGAAAGAGCCCCGCGGCGCTGCGCGTGGCACGCATCGCGATGGCCTCACAGTCGTCAAACGGCAGGGGGTTGTACGGCGCGCGCAGCAGGTCCACCCAGTCCCACAGGGGCGATGCGACCGCGATCGTTTCCCAGTCCACGGCGCGCCACCCCCCCGGGCCAGGAACGATGTTCAGTGGAGACATGGAATTGTGTATCATCGCCTTGGGCGCGGCCAGGGCCGGCGTCATCAAGGCCCTGTATTCCCTGAGAGCGCCTGCGGGCGCCTCCATGCCCGCCAATCGCTCCCCGGCGATCCGGAACCTGGAGACAAGCACGGGGCCGGTGATCCTGTCCAGCGAAATCGCCATCGTCGTGCGGTACAACGGCTGGCGTCGGCGCTCCATCTCTGAATGGAGACGATAGAGGAAATCGATGGATTCCGCCCACCTGGCGGCCGCCGCCGCGGGCGACGCCGAACCCAGATCGTCCGCCAACGACCGCTCTCCTACGTCCTCCATCAGGAGCATCGGGGGGGTCGACGCGCCGATAAACCCCGCGATGACGCGCGGCGCGACGGGCGGACGCGTCGAACCGAGCAGCGTAAGGACCTTCTCCTCACGGCGGAACCGATTAGCCGCGTGCGGATCGCTTGCCGGGTCGTATACCTTCAGAACGGCCCGCTCACCGGCATCGAGCGTTACACGCCACAGGGTATTTCGCGATTCGGTGGTAAGGGGCCGCACGTCCAACACGGTACGGCCGGCCATTGCGGCGAGAGACCGCAGATCGTCCTCTATCCTCACTGGGCCGGCTCCTCAAGCACAACGTCGGCGAGGCGCATCGCGCGCATCGCGGGCGGAAGTGTGGCCGCCAATTCCCGCGCTTCATCGGCGCACCCCGCGCCCGCGAGCAAGCGCACCAACATTTCCATAGCGTCCGGCCTCGGCATCGGGCGGTAGAGCCACATGCGCTGATCCGCAGTCAGCCCGGCGGCGTCAAGTTCCGTTATCCGCACCACTTTGTGGAATCTGCGCCCGCGCAGCCGGAACGGCAGGCCGCTGGACAAGACGAGGCGCCCCCCGTCGCCGACGCTCAGGTAGAACGTCCTGTAAATGCCTGCCAGCGCCCACAGCGCAACACATGCTGCGCCGGCAATGCCGTAGCCGACGAGCATCCGGACGCCGAACAGCGCGGTGACCGCCGCCCCGCACGCACAGACGACCGCCGTCGCCATCAGCAGTTTCCACACCTGCATCCGGTCCCAGCCGGCTACCTCAAAATGATGGTGGATCGGCGCCGCCAGCAGCGGAAGCGGAAACTCCGTATGCGGCGCCGGCGTCTTTCCGTACCGTTCTACGCGCCCGAAACGGCGGTAAACGAGTTTGACGAGGAACTCCGCCTGCCACGCGGAGGAGAAGCCTTCGAGCGCCCAGACCGCCGCGGCCGGAATGAACACCCACCCGAGGTGCATCCAGAGCGCCGCCGCCGCCAGCCCGCCGCCCATGGCCAGCGCCCCGCTGTCTCCCAGATAAACGCGCGCCCGGCGCCGCGCGGTGCCCCTCGATGTCCACGCGGACGGGAGGTTGAACACCAGGAACGCAAGGATCACGGAAACCCCGATGGCCCAAACGGAAGCGCCGGCGCGGTGGCCCAGGATCGCAGCGGCGCCCATCGCGCAACATACGGCGAGGCCAAGGCCGCCCGCAAGTCCATCGACGCCGTCACTGAAATCCGCGGCGACCGCGAAGCAGAACAGGAATGCCGTCTCAACCGCCCACCGCGCCACGGTGGCCACCGAAAACGCTTCGGCGAACTCGACGCGGCACAAACTCGCCGCCACGCCGCCCGAAACCAACAGGCATCCGAGCGTCTTCAGCCGTTGGGACAAACCGCGCCCGCGATGCTTGCCGAAATCATCCAGGAAGCCGACAACGCCGTAGCCGGCCAGGGCAACGGCGATTTCCCATGGACCCCTTGGCCAGGACCAGTAGACGCGCGACGCCACAAGGCCGGCCGCCAGCGCCATAACGATCATCACCGGGCCGCCGGTCATCGGCAGTTTGGACGACTGGCCCTGCCCCCCGCCCGCCCGGTACGTGCCCGCCTTGCGTTCGGCAGACCGGAAACCCCGGCCGAAACGCATACAGACAGCCTGCGCCGCTACCGCGGCGCAGAAGGTGAGCAGGATAAAGATCTGGAATGAAATGTGTTGCATCGCCGCCGGATGAAACCAGTAACTGTTTCGCCAGACCACCCGTCACATGGAAGGAGTAACCTGTAAGAGGAGTATAGCAACCGCGCCCCGCCGGGATGCGTTCGGCCAAGCGCCGCCGTTCCGACCCCGCCAGGACGAAGCCTCTTGCACGATTTTACACCAGCAGAATTTGACACGAAGTGACGACCATGGTACCATACCGGGGTAGGGTCAACTCCCTCGGACCCGCCTGACAGGAGAACGTTTTGCGTCTTCGACAATGCATCGCCACCGTTGCCGCCATCGCCATTCCCCACGCCGTCCATGCGAATCTGGCCGATTATCTCTCAGCGCGTAAGAGCTGCCCGCCAAAAGCAGGGCTGACGCTTACGGCCGTGCACGCGAACCCCGCGAAGTACCGGAACGCCGTTCTGGAACTGCGCGGAGTCATTGCCGGCGTCTCGCGCTCGGACACCGCCAGCACGGTGTTGTTGCGCGTATCTGACGCGGATACGGTGTTCATCCAGGGTTCCCTGGACGCGCAGCTGCCCGGTAGCGGCGAATCGGCCCGCGCCCTCGTCTCCGTACAGGAAAACGGCAATATGTCGCTCGTGTCTCTGGTCACCGAGACCGAGATCGGCGACCGGCAGATCGATCCACCCAGTCCAAAGCCCGCGGTCAAGGCACCGTCTACGGGCAAACCCTCGAAGCTCCCTGTCCGGTGGCCCGTTCCCATGCGCAATCGCCAAACACTGGCATCCCGGACCGGTTTGAGCCCTGACGGCCTCGCACTTTATACGCAAGTCGTCATGCAGTTCAACCCGCGGCTGACCCTAGCCCAGGCGGATGTCATCAGCCGAAGCATCGTCGAATCGTCCTATGCGCGGGGAGTCGATGCCAGATTGATCATGGCGATTTTCGCGACAGAGAGCGGATTCAAGCCGAATGCCCGGTCCCGCACGGGGGCAATGGGGCTTGGCCAGTTGATGCCCGGCACGGCGCGTTCGCTGGGAGTTGGTAACGCCTGGGATCCGGTACAGAACATCCAGGGCGCCGTCCGGCTGATCCAGCAGCACTGGGTGTCATACGCGGCGAAGACGAACGATTTCCGCAAGGTGTTCCAGCTCGTTTGCGCGGCCTACAACGCCGGCCCCAACGCTGTGAAGAGGTACGGCGGTGTTCCTCCGTACCGGGAGACGCGCAACTACGTGAAGAAAGTGGCCGCCTGGTATTCACGATTCGCTCCGGATCTTTTCCAGGGCTGAGGTCAGAACCTCGGCTGCCTCAAAGCACAGGGGGCGCTCAACCGGCATCGGTTGATCGCCCCCATTGTTCGAGGTAATCGTCCGGCTAGTGAAGCACCAACTGAACGGGTGGATGATGCACTAGGCGGGAAGCACTTCACCCACGCGGAAGGACACACCGGGGAGCAGCTCGCCGCCGTCCACCGTTTCGTCCGCAAGGTAAGTGTGCACATCGTCCAAGGACTTGTACACGACGACGCGGCGGGCTTCCGGAAAGACATGCCATATCTGGCTTGCGCCGGACTCGAAGTACTCGCCGATCTTGGCCCAGGAGTCAAGCGCTTCCTCGCTCGGGGAGATGATCTCCACACACAGATCGGGAGCGCCATCTATAAAGCCGCGAGGAGGCACGCCGTCCGGAAGCCTCTCCCGACGCATGAACGACACGTCCGGACAGCGGATATTCCCCGACTGCATGTAGAATCCCGTACTGGAATCAAAGACACGGCCATACTTCCATGCAGTGGGCGCAAGCAAGACCGCGATAACAATCGCAATATCCCCGTGCAATCCTCCCGTTGGCACTTCCTTTGCCTCCCCGTTCACCAGTTCGTATTTGTGCCCATCCTTCGGCATCTGCAAAAACTGCTCCGCCGTGAGGTGGCGCTCAGTGACGGCCATGTGCGTGTCCTCCTGATGCCATTATACCAGAGCGGCTACCTGCCCGGCCCCTCGTCCGGGAACGGCCCTTCGAACTTCAGGCAATCGGCGACAATCGTCCCCTTCGTGCTATCTGTTGTCAGCGAGACGGAGAGTGCCTTGGCATCGTCGATCGTGTAGCGGCCCAGTTTCACCCAGGCACCCCTGCCCTTCCGCTGGTCTACCGTTGCGGCGCCGGGCTCCTTCTGCCCGCCGATCGTGAAGACCGCGCTGCTCACACGCCCCGCGGCCTGCGGCCAGCGGGCATACACATCCCACTTTCCGCTGATCGGGAGCAACGGCTTCCATTCGAACGGATCGCCCGCAGCCGCCGTACGCCACCGAACCATTCCCTTGACGTTCCATCCCTTTCCGGTGAACGCGGCATCAGCGGCGGGAAACTCCATGCTCCACGGCTTGACGATCACGCTGACCTTCAACACCTCCCCGAACGCGGTGGGCGTTTTCGGCGCCGCCGGGTAATGCGTTACGCGATATTCCTCGGCCACAGGTCCCAGCGTCCGGGGACCGAGGATGGAAAACGAGAACTTCCCCTGTGACCCCGGCGCGGTGTCTCCGCTTGTCACGCTGGAGAGCATTGTGGGGCTGGTGGTGAACTTGTAGTTGAAGAACGGGCTGACGTGCATAAACGGGGCCCAGGTTCCCAGGTAAGTGCCGCCAACCGCCGCGACGTTCGGATCCTCCGTTCCCTTGTTGTTCGCCACCCACGCGTCGTCACCCGTGTTGGTGAAAGTCGCGGTCACCGGTACCAACTCACCGGGGCGAATGGCCGCCGGGTAATTGCTGGATACGAGCCTGGAATCCTCCTTCACGAGGGTCATGAAGGCATCCCAGTCCCAGTACGGCCCCGGGTCCGTATGCCCGCTGCCGCCGCCAAATGAGCCCGGCCTGTCCGGGTTCGGGACTTCATAGTGCCCGATAATATGCTGCCGATCGCGGGGCACCCGGTGTCGGACGGTGATATCGCGGACCAGTTTCGCCAGGCCTTCGTACTCGGCCGGGTTGTAGAAACCGGGGCGATAGGCGTAACCGCTGTTCTCGATGCCCACCGAGCGCTTGTTGATGTCCAGGTTTCCGGCGTGCCACGCCACGTCTTTCTCCTGTACCATCTGGTAGACCTGGCCGGACGCGCTTACCACGTAGTGGGAGGTGGCGCGGGCCCGCACATCCTGGAACCACGATAGACAGCCCTCGGCCGAGCCTTCGATGTCGTGGATGACGACCATGTCGATATTGAAATCGTTCGGCCGGTCCGCGCGCTGGAAATTCCGCCGGTTCGCGGGGATCCAGGTGGCCAGGGGATAGTCCGGGGTCACCGGAGTCACGGGCTGGGTGAGGTTCTTGTCTTCGTTGGGCGCCGGTGTGGTTCTCGTATCCGGCTGTTTGGGCAGGTTCTGTGCCGCCAGCGGGGCGGCGAGGCACAGGGCGGCTACCAGCCCGATGATTCGAAACAGCATCCTTGTCTCCTTCGTCGATGAGTGCTGCGGCAGATTCTCCGCGGGGAAATCGCCGACCGCCGCAAAATGGCGGCTCGGAGTTCTCCAATCGGCGGCCATTACGGCGAGCCCGGTTTGGAGATACAGCTCTTCGGACAGTATGACGCCGATTTACGGTCGACCGGTTGCGGCGCCTCGCGGAATGCCCGCTGAGGATTGTCAAGCGTGTTGCTTCAGTTTCTCCACGCCGACACGGGTTATCCGGAGTCTCCCCCTGCTCCAGCGCCAGCGCACGGTCGCTCGTCCGATGTCGTTGGCGTGGTACGTGCCCCAGATGCTCTGAAGGGCGACCAATGTCGGCCTCGATCCCCGTCCGGTCACCCGCATCAATCCTACGCCGTCCACGGCTCCGGTGGTGGGCTTCATCAGTCTGCCCACTGCTGTGTAGACGCGCTCCCTGACGTACTCTTTCCGGTAAGGACGGAGATTCAGCGTCCACGCGCCTTTGGGCTGTAAGCAGAATACCCTCGCCTTGAAGCCGTCAACGAATCGGACCACGAATGCAGGCCCGGCGGAGAGTCTTCTGGAATCCACCAATGGCCTCAGCACCCCGCCGCGCAGAGAGACCAGGGCATACTGGTTCAGCCCCCCGCTGCCGCCCGTGGGAGCCGTGACGAGTATCTCCTTCCTGCCGTCACCGTTGAAATCCCGGATCAGCATTTCGGATACTTCCAGGCCGCCGAAACCGAGCGCGTAACCCCGCTTCCCTGCCGCCTTTCCCCGCGGATCGACGACGACGAGATACAGCGACTTCATCCAGATGCTGCCCTTATCGAACGGGATGCCAACGAGGTAGATGAGGTCCTTGCGCCCCTTGCCGGTCACACTGGCCCGCGCGTCCTGAAGTATGACCCCTTTAGCCGATCCCGGGCCGACGGTATACGTCGCCGGCTCAAGGACAAGGTCTTTCGCGCCGGCTTTGTCCGTCAGCCGGTGCTTTACCCCGTAACACATCCACGCGGCGGCGTGGGCGGCAACCGCGCGGTTCGGCGGCAAGCCCATCCGGGTTCGGAGGGCCCGCAGCATCGCGGCGCGCGGGACGTCCCGCGGGATGTGGAGGGTGATGCGTGAGATCGACGGTGACCCCGCCGCCTGCTCATAGGTTGCGACGGTCTGCTCCTTGAGACCCTGCCACGCTTCCTTGTACTCTACTCGCACCGACCCGTCTGGCGCCGGCGGCAGCTTTTTGCCGGGGCCGCGTTGCCCGGCCACCTCGTCAAGGCTTCTATTCAGCGCGAAGTAGGGGCCTGCGCCGGCAAGGCACGGGGCAGCGAGCAACAGTGCCAGCATTCCGAAAATCGTCCGGC
The DNA here is from genome assembly GCA_036504095.1 of Armatimonadota bacterium. Classification (NCBI taxonomy): domain Bacteria; kingdom Bacillati; phylum Armatimonadota; species Armatimonadota bacterium. The sequence goes on from DASXVS010000046.1 coordinate 127,250, forward strand.
CGGGAGCCTTAGTTTTCATGGCGAATCCGCCTCCTCCATCGGAGCGCAACAGCCCATCGCGCATCGAGAGCTGCGCTTACGCCCGCTTGTTGGAAATCATGCCGCAGACGCAAGGGAACCGTCCACATCACGCGCGGGTGTGCCGCCTCCGCCGGCCAGGGCAGTTATCCCACCTTGCTTGCCCAGATGAGGCCGGCAATGAACAGGAGGCCGCCGAGGATCGCGCCGATCGCGCATCCGATGGCCGTCACGCCACCCCACCCCAGCGGGTTTTCGCCGTGCGCCAGCGCCGCAAACCCCACGGCCGGCAAACCGAACAGCAATCCCCAACCGAACTGCCCGGTCGCCATCGCGCCGACCAATGCCAGCGTGCAGACGACGGAAGCGATGAAATACGGCTTCGCGTCCTGGGCGTCGGTCCGCCAGGCCGGCATGTCGTTCACCATCACGTGGCCACAGTACGAACACGAAGTCGCTCCCGCCGGGACCCAGCAACTGCAAGTGGGGCAGGGAGCCGGATCCACGGCGTTCAGCGGGCGGGGCGGCGGCATCTTTCGCCGCTTGGGCACGTTCCACCAGGGCGGAGGAGGAGGCAGAGGCTCCAGCAGGCGCCTGCGTGTCTCCTCCTGGTCGGCGCCGCATCGCGGACAGGCGTCCGCCGGTTCACGCATCACCGCGTGGCAGGCAAGGCAGTATCCAACGGGTTGAAATGGAATCATGGCGCCAGAATAGACGAGTGCAGGCGACCGCAGAGTTCGGACGGCATCCCGGTCTGCCGGAAATCCGCCGGGCAGACGGGCGGACGTGGGAGGCGAGGGTCCGGAACCCACATTGACAATTCATAAATCAACGGGAACAGTCTACGCTATATCCGGGATATCTCTTATTGGAGCCTGCGTCTGAGCGCCGGATGACGTCCCGGCTCCGCCTAAATCTCACTCGGGAGGCTTCGCATGACTGATGCGGTAACCGCGGGAAGGGCGCAGTTCGCCTTTACCATCATGTTCCACTACCTCTTCCCCATCCTCACGATGGGCCTCGGCACGCTGATTGCCATCCTCAAGACCATCCAGTTAGTCAAGAAAGACGACCGCTACGGCATCGCAGCGCAGTTCTGGGCAAGGGTTTTCGCCATTAACTTCGCGATGGGCGTGGTGACAGGAATCCCGATGGAGTTCCAGTTCGGCACGAACTGGGCGACGTTCTCGCACTACTCCGGCGGCGTCATCGGCCAGACGCTGTTCATGGAGGGCGTGTTTGCGTTCTTCGCTGAATCCTCTTTCCTCGGCATGTTCCTGTTCGGCGAGAAGCGCCTGTCGCCGCGGATGCACTGGTTCTCATCTGTGATGGTCGCGGGCGGCGCGCTCGTCAGCGGGTATTTCATCACCATCACCAACGCTTGGATGCAGCACCCGGTCGGCTATGAAATCGTGAACGGCAACGCGCAATTGACGAGCCTGCGGGCGCTCCTGACGAACGAGTACGGACTGCGGCAGTACCCGCACGTGATCATGGGATCGCTCACCACCGGCGCGATGTTCATGGCCGGCTTCGGCGCGTACTATCTCCTGGCCAGGAAGCATGAGGAGTTCGGGCGCCTCAGCGTGAAGGTGGGAGTCATCTGCGGCGCTATCTTCTCCGTGATGCAGCTCTTCCCGACCGGCAACCAGAATGCCCTGAACGTGGCGCACAACCAGCCCGTGAAGACCGCGGCCATGGAAGGCCTCTTCAAAACGGAGAAAGGCGCGCCCATCGCCATCATCGGGATGCCGGACACGACCAAGCAGGAACTGCTGGACCCGATCTACGTGCCCGGCGCGCTGTCATTCCTCATTTACGGAAACGCCAACGCAGAGGTCAAGGGCCTGAACGCTTCGCCGAAAGAGGACCACCCGCCGGTCGAACTCGTGTACTACGCGTACCACATCATGATCGGCCTCGGCACGATATTCATCGCCGTGATGCTCTTCGCTATCCTGCTGCTCGTCACAAACCGAATCTACAAGACCAGGTGGTTCCTGTGGATCCTGATGCTGGCCATGCCGTTCCCCTACATCGCCAACGAGGCCGGATGGACGGTCGCCGAGGTGGGACGCCAGCCATGGATCGTCTATGGCCTTCAACGGACCGCGGCCGCCGTTTCGCCAAACGTGAGCGGGGGCGAGACCACATTCACGCTGCTGGGATTCATGGGACTGTACGCCCTCATCGGGCTTCTCTCCCTCTTCCTGTTCATGAGGGTCATCGCATCGGGACCGGCCGACATGCCGGCGGAGGTGACACGATAATGCCGGACATCAACACCGCCTGGTTCATAGTCCTCGCGCTCATGCTTTCGGGCTACGCCGTTCTCGACGGCTTCGACCTCGGCGTGGGGGCGCTCCACCTCCTGGTGGCCCGAACGGACGACGAGCGCGCGACGGTCATCAACTCCATCGGCCCGGTCTGGAACGGAAACGAAGTCTGGCTTCTCGCCGCCGGAGGCTCCATGGTCGTGGCGTTCCCGCATCTGTACGCCGCCGGTTTCAGCGGGTTCTACCTCGCGCTGATGCTCGTGTTGTGGCTGCTGGTTCTGCGCGGGCTGAGCATCGAATTCCGCCATCAGGTGGACCACCCGATGTGGCGCGAGATATGGGACGTGGTGTTCTGCGGCGCCAGCGCCCTGTTGGGCGTGCTGTTCGGGGTAGCCGTCGGCAACATCCTCCTCGGCGTTCCGTTCAGCGCGGACGGAACGTTTCAGGGTTCGTTCGAGATCATGCTGAATCCGTTCGCCATCCTGGGCGGCGTACTCGGACTCTGCCTGCTGTGTCTGCACGGCGCTTCATACCTCGCCCTGCGGACAGTGGGAGCCCTTCAGGACCGGGCGCGCAAATACGCATCCGTGCTGTGGTGGGTCGTGATCGCATTACTGGTCGTGGTATCCGCCGCCAGTCTGAAGGCCCGAGCGCCCGGAATGCCCGGCTTCTTGGACAACTTCCGCGCACACCCGGCCCTGTTCCTCATCACGGCCCTGGGCGCGGGCTCGGCCATCACGATGTTCGTGGCACGGAAGGCGAACCGGGATAAGCAGGCGTTCCTCTCGAGCACCGCGCTCATTGTCAGCATCCTGGGCTCCGCTGCGGCGGCCGTCTTTCCCTACCTGCTGCTGTCTAGAACGCCCGGGGTCAAGGGACTGACCATCTACAATACCGCATCGTCGCCGTACTCGATGTCCACCGCGCTGGGCATCTACCTGGTTGGCATGGCGATCGTCGCGATCTACCTGACTGCCGTCTACCGGACCTGGCGCGGCAAAGTGACCGCGGACACGGCGTACCACCCGTAGGTTCGGCCGGCGCGCCGGCAAGGCATGCGCAGGCCCAAATCGGGTAGGCGGGGTCGTTACCGGCCCCGCCTCCCACACCACCCGGCATGCGGGTCCGCACCGGGCGGTTCACTCAGACTTAAGCGCGTGGTATCTCTCCGCGAGAGACGAGAATCCCATCTGGATGAGCTTGGCGTT